>CAJNCH010000011.1:0-78570 GCA_905221225.1 bacterium | reverse complement strand
AGGCTCGGTAGCTCAGTTGGTAGAGCAATGGATTGAAGCTCCATGTGTCGGCGGTTCGATTCCGTCTCGCGCCATTTATATATTTTGGAAGGGTAGCGAAGAGGCTAAACGCGGCGGACTGTAAATCCGCTCCTTCGGGTTCGGGGGTTCGAATCCCTCCCCTTCCATTTTACGGGCATAGTTTAAAGGTAGAACTAAGGTCTCCAAAACCTTCAGTGTGGGTTCAATTCCTACTGCCCGTGTTAATAGAATTATGGCGGGTGTGGTGAAGTGGTTAACACACCAGATTGTGGCTCTGGCATGCGTGGGTTCGATCCCCATCACTCGCCTATTTTATATTATTGGGGTATAGCCAAGCGGTAAGGCAAGGGACTTTGACTCCCTCATGCGTTGGTTCGAATCCAGCTACCCCAGTTACTATTTGCCGGCGTGGCGGAATTGGCAGACGCGCTGGACTCAAAATCCAGTGTCCGCAAGGACGTGCCGGTTCGACCCCGGCCGCCGGTATAGTATAGAGTTAAGGAACGTTGTAAATCTTCGTTCCTTTTTTATATTATTTTTGGTATAATAATAGTTATTCATATTTTATTTAGATTATGAAAGTGAAGGGAAGTATGTCTCATTCTATCGATTTATTAAAACATCGGTATTTGAAAAATATTAAAGAAAATCCTGGATTGTTTGTCGGGATTGAGCTGGAATATCCTGTTGTAAACTTGGAAGGGGATGCTACAGATATTGAAGTTATCAAGTACTTATTCCGATATTTTGTTTCTGCTTTGGATTTTACTGTCGAAAAGGTAGATGATTTTGGGACTCCTATTCAGTTAGTTGACCCAGTAAGTCAGGATGCTATTTTATTTGAAGTTTCCTATACTACGATTGAGTTTGCATTTGGTAAGGCTGAAACGATACAAGAGGTTGAAGAACGTTTTAGTATTTATATGGAAGTAATCCAGAAGAAGTTAGCTGAATCAAATCATGCTATTGTTGGGTGTGGTATTCATCCCAACTGGGATAAAAATGAGAATAGTCCAGTGGCTTACCCACGCTATCAGATGTTGATGGACTATTTGAATTTGAGTAGAAATGTGACTAAATTAGACTTACATCAATTCCCTGAATATGGCGCTTTTATCTGTGGGAGTCAGGTTCAGTTGGATGTTTCAAAGTCTAACTACTTACGAGTGATTAATGCTTTTACCCAAATTGAAGCAGTTAAGGCTTATTTATTTGCCAATTCTGAGTTTTCAGGTGAGTATTGGGATACGAAAATTTCAAGGGATATTTTCTGGGAAGAATCGATGCATGGTATCTATCCAGAGAACGTCGGTGTCAATGTTAGGCTCTTTAAAGATGAGGATGATTTTTTTGATTATCTAGATCATTCTGCAATTTTTACTGCGGAACGTGATGAACAAACCTATTATTTTTATCCCATTCAGGCAAGGGACTATTTGGCTACACCTGAAATCCAAGCATATGCACTTAATGGGGATGAGATTATTATTTATCCTCAAGAGAAAGATTTTGAAACTCATCGTAGTTATCAGTACCAAGACTTAACGACTCGCGGAACAGTTGAGTTTCGTAGTGTGTGTACTCAACCTCTAGATAGAACCTTCGCTTCAGCAGCTTTTCACTTAGGATTGTTGGTTAATTTAGATAAGTTAGAAGCTTACTTAGAAGCAGCACCTTTCTTTAAAGAATTTGGTCGTGATTACAAGTTTTTAAGACGACAATTTTCTAAGAAGAAGCTTACAGATGAGGAAGAAACTGCGATTATTGAAATTTCCAAAGACTTACTCCTGCTAGCCGAGGAAGGACTGGAGATGAGAAATAAGAAAGAAATGACCTACTTACAGCCTTTGAAAGAAGAATTGAGCCTATTATTTCTCTTATAAAAGGAGAATTTTCTGAAAAATCATGATATAATGGATGAGACTATAGATAAAGGATAGAGAGTAATGACATTAGTTTATCAATCAACGCGTGATGCCAACAATACAGTAACTGCTAGCCAAGCAATTTTGCAAGGTTTGGCAACGGATGGTGGTTTGTTTACACCGCTTACTTATCCAAAGGTAGATTTGGATTTTGACAAATTGAAAGATGCTTCTTATCAGGAAGTTGCTAAGCTTGTTTTGTCAGCATTTTTAGATGACTTTACAGCTGAAGAGTTGGACTACTGTATCAACAATGCCTACGATAGCAAGTTTGATACTCCAGCTATCGCACCATTAGTGAAATTAGACGGGCAATACAATCTGGAGCTTTTCCATGGTTCAACAATTGCCTTTAAGGATATGGCCTTGTCTATTTTGCCATACTTTATGACAACAGCTGCTAAGAAACATGGCTTGGAGAACAAGATTGTCATCTTAACAGCTACATCTGGTGATACTGGGAAAGCTGCTATGGCAGGGTTTGCGGATGTGCCTGGAACTGAGATTATTGTCTTTTATCCAAAGGATGGTGTCAGCAAGGTACAAGAGTTGCAAATGACCACTCAGACTGGTGATAATACTCATGTTATCGCTATTGATGGTAACTTTGACGATGCGCAAACAAATGTGAAGCATATGTTTAATGATGTGGCTCTTCGTGAAAGATTAGCGGACAACAACTTGCAATTTTCATCTGCAAACTCTATGAATATTGGTCGTTTGGTGCCACAGATTGTTTATTATGTTTATGCCTACGCTCAGTTGGTTAAGACTGGTGAGATTGTGGCTGGTGATAAGGTCAACTTCACAGTACCAACAGGAAACTTTGGAAATATCTTGGCTGCCTTTTATGCTAAGCAAATTGGTCTTCCAGTTGGCAAATTAATCTGTGCTTCAAATGACAACAATGTTTTGACAGACTTTTTCAAGACACGTGTTTACGACAAGAAACGTGAGTTTAAAGTGACTACTAGTCCATCTATGGATATTTTGGTATCTTCAAACTTGGAGCGTTTGATTTTCCATCTTTTAGGTAATGATGCGGTTAAAACAGCTGAACTCATGAATACCTTGAACAAGCAAGGACAATATGAGTTGACAGACTTTGATGCAGAGATTCTTAATCTCTTTGCAGCTGAATATGCGACTGAGGAAGAAACAGCGGCAGAAATCAAGCGTGTTTATGATTCAGATTCTTATATCGAGGATCCACATACGGCGGTTGCCTCGGCAGTTTATAAGAAATACCAAGCGGCTACTGGCGATGTGACTAAGACAGTGATTGCTTCAACAGCGAGTCCATACAAGTTCCCAGTGGTTGCAGTAGAAGCTGTAATTGGAAAATCAGGGCTTGGCGACTTTGAAGCCTTGGCTCAATTACATGATATTTCAGGAGTGGCAGTGCCGCCAGCAGTTGACGGGCTTGAAACAGCTCCTGTTCGTCATAAGACAACTGTTGCAGCAACAGACATGCAAGTAGCGGTTGAGGCTTATCTAGGACTTTAAGACAGAGGGAGTAAACTCGGTTGGGAAACCAACTGAGTTTCTTTTCATCAGGAGGAAGGATTGTTTAAGAAAAATAAAGACATTCTTAATATTGCCTTACCAGCTATGGGCGAAAACTTTTTGCAGATGCTCATGGGGATGGTGGATAGTTACTTGGTAGCCCACTTGGGCTTGATAGCTATTTCGGGTGTATCAGTAGCTGGTAATATTATCACGATTTACCAGGCGATTTTCATCGCTCTGGGGGCTGCTATTTCCAGTGTTATTTCAAAAAGTTTGGGGCAGAAGGATCAATCTATGCTAGCCTATCATGTGACTGAGGCGTTGAAGATTACCTTATTATTAAGTTTCCTTTTAGGAGCTTTGTCCATCTTCTCTGGGAAAGAGATGATAGGACTTTTGGGGACGGAGAGAGATGTAGCTGAGAGTGGTGGACTCTACCTATCCTTGGTAGGCGGATCGATTATTCTATTAGGTTTAATGACTAGTCTGGGAGCTTTGATTCGTGCAACGCATAATCCACGTTTGCCCCTCTATGTGAGTCTTTTATCCAATGCTTTGAATATTCTTTTTTCAAGTCTAGCTATTTTTGTTCTGGATATGGGGATAGCGGGTGTTGCTTGGGGGACAATTCTGTCTCGTTTGGTAGGTCTTGTGATTTTATGGTCGCAATTAAAGTTGCCTTTTGAGAAACCGACTTTTGGTTTAGATAAGGAACTATTGACCTTAGCTTTTCCAGCAGCTGGAGAGCGGCTTATGATGCGGGCTGGTGATGTCGTTATCATTGCCTTGGTTGTGTCTTTCGGGACAGAGGCAGTGGCGGGAAATGCGGTCGGAGAAGTTTTGACCCAGTTTAACTACATGCCTGCTTTTGGAGTTGCTACGGCAACGGTCATGCTGGTAGCTCGAGCAGTTGGAGAGGATAATTGGGAAAGAGTAGCTAGTTTGAGCAAGCAAACCTTTTGGCTTTCTCTGATTCTCATGTTACCCTTGACCTTCAGTATCTATGCCTTGGGTATACCACTAACTCATCTCTATACGACTGATTCTCTAGCGGTGGAGGCTAGTGTGCTAGTGACACTTTTTTCACTACTTGGTACTCCTATGACGATAGGAACAGTCATCTATACAGCAGTCTGGCAGGGTTTGGGCAATGCTCGGCTTCCCTTTTATGCGACAAGTATAGGAATGTGGTGTATCCGCATTGGAACAGGATATCTGATGGGGATTGTGCTTGGTTGGGGCTTGCCCGGTATTTGGGCTGGAACCCTTTTGGATAATGGTTTTCGTTGGTTATTTCTACGTTACCGTTACCAGCGTTATATGAGCTTGAAAGGATAGGGAATGCAAAAAACAGCTTTTATTTGGGATTTAGACGGGACTTTATTGGACTCTTACGAAGCGATTTTGTCAGGGATTGAGGAAACTTTTGCTCAGTTTTCTATTCCTTATGATAAGGAGCAGGTGAGAGAGTTTATCCTCAAGTTTTCTGTGCAAGATTTATTTGTGCAGGTGGCAGAAGAGAGAAAGCTGGATGTGGAAGTGCTAAATCAGGTGCGTGCCCAGAGTTTGGCTGAGAAGAATGCTCAGGTAGTTTTGATGCCAGGTGCGCGTGAGGTGTTGCATTGGGCAGATCAAGCAGGAATTCAACAGTTTGTCTACACTCATAAAGGAGATAATGCTTTTACCATTCTAAGAGACTTGGGTTTGGAATCTTTTTTTACGGAGATTTTAACAAGTCAGAGTGGCTTTGCGCGTAAACCTAGTTCAGAAGCGGCTACCTATCTGTTAGGCAAGTATCAGTTGGATTCTGAGAAGACCTATTATATAGGGGATCGGACTCTGGATGTGGAATTTGCCCAGAATAGTGGGATTCAAAGTATCAACTTTTTAGAGTCGACTTATGAAGGAAATCACAGGATTCAAGGGTTAGCAGATATTCCTTATATTTTTGGGGATTGGGAACGATAAGATTGTGTCAGTTTTGTGACAGAGACCTAACAAACTATTTCAAGTAACCAAGTTTGTTACAAGGAATGGACAGTTCTGTTAAATAGGCCCAAGAGGGCTTTTTTCTGCATTTTTTGTGTTATGATAGACAGGTACTCATTTGAAAGGAATAGGAAAGAATGAAGAAAAGAATATTATTAGCTTCAACAGTAGCCTTGTCATTTGCCCCAGTATTGGCAACTCAAGCAGAAGAAGTTCTTTGGACTGCACGTAGTGTTGAGCAAATCCAAAATGATTTGACTAAAACGGATAACAAAACAAGTTATACCGTTCAGTATGGTGATACCTTGAGCACCATTGCAGAGGCCTTGGGTGTAGATGTCACAGTTCTTGCGAATTTGAATAAAATCACCAATATGGACCTGATTTTCCCAGAAACTGTTTTGACAACGACTGTCAATGAAGCTGAAGAAGTAACAGAAGTTGAAATCCAAACTCCTCAAGCAGACTCTAGTGAAGAAGTGACAACTGCGACTGCAGATTTGACAACCAATCAAGTGACGGTTGATGATCAAACTGTTCAGGTTGCAGACCTTTCTCAACCGATTGCAGAAGCGCCAAAAGCGGTAGAAACTACAAGTACAAAAGAAGTAGCAACAAATTCAGAAGTTGCAGAGACAGTTGCTACTGCAGAAGAAGTAGCACCATCTACAAATACTTCAACGTCAGAGGAGCAAACAGCCGAAACAAGTAGTGCAGTTGCAGAAGCAGCTCCTCAGGCAACGACTTCAGCTGAGAAAAATGAAACTCAAGCAAGCCCACAAGCTGTTTCAACAGTGGAAGCAACTGCAACACCAGTTGAAGAAAAAGCACCTGAAACAACTGCAACAAGTTCAGAAGAAGCAAAAGAAGTAGCATCATCAAGTGAAGCTACAGCAGCAGTTTCTACTTATCAACCAGAAGAGGCGAAAACAGTTTCAACAACTTACGCGGCTCCAGCTGCGCCCGATTATGCTGGACTTGCGGTAGCGAAATCTGAAAATGCAGGCCTTCAACCACAAACAGCTGCCTTTAAAGAAGAAATCGCCAACTTGTTTGGCATCACATCCTTTAGTGGTTACCGTCCAGGAGATAGTGGAGACCACGGAAAAGGTTTGGCTATCGATTTTATGGTACCAGAAAGCTCAGAACTAGGGGATAAGATTGCGGAATACGCTATTCAAAACATGGCTAGCCGTGGTATTAGTTATATCATCTGGAAACAACGTTTCTATGCTCCATTCGATAGTAAATATGGGCCAGCTAATACTTGGAACCCAATGCCAGACCGTGGTAGCGTGACAGAAAATCACTATGATCACGTTCATGTTTCAATGAATGGATAAACCAGACTTGGTAATATCGTTTTTACGAATGAGATCTAGCTTTCGTGATAGAAAGCGAGTCTCGTTCGTTTTTTGTTTGTCATACTCTTCGAAAATCTCTTTAAACCACGTCAGTTTCGCCTTGCCGTACTCAAGTAGAGCCTGCGGCTAGCTTCCTAGTTTGCTCTTTGATTTTCATTGAGTATCAATATGAATGGGAATTTGAAGATTGATCAGACTGCTTTGACAAGGCATTTTAAAATTTTAGAAAAGGAAGGTTTGGTTGAGCGTCATCGCAATCCTGAAAATCAGCGAGAAGTGTTGGTAGAGGCTACGAAGTATGCCAAGGAGCAGTTAGTGGTGAATCCTCCTCTGAAGCATATCAAGGTTAAGCAAGAGATGGAAAATATCTTAACAGATTCTGAAAGAACAAAACTCAGCCGTTTAGTAAACAAATTGGTTTTGGGTATTGAAAATATAGAAATTTAAGGAGAAATAGATGTCAATTATTACAATCATTTTAGCAACGATCGTTGCTTTGGAGCATTTTTACATTTTTTATTTGGAAAGTATTGCAACGCAATCAGATGCAACCAGTCGCGTCTTTAACATGGAAAAGGAAGAACTGGCTCGTCCGTCGGTAAGTTCATTGTTCAAAAATCAAGGGATTTATAATGCTTTGCTAGGAGTCTTTCTCTTGTATGGAATTTATTTCTCACAGAAATTAGAAATTGTGACTATTTTTGTCTTATTTGTGATTGGGGTTGCGGCTTATGGCTCTCTCACAGCAGATAAGAAAATTATTTTGAAGCAAGGTGGACCAGCTATTTTGACCTTGATTAGTATTTTATTCTTTAAATAAACTCGAAGGTCAATCCTAGTTTCGCTAGTCCTTTTCACTCCAGAATAAGTGAAATATGTTATACTTGTTTTTAAGAAAAGAGTCTCATTGAATTGGTTGTAAGGAGTTGGAAATGAAAGTATTAGTGACAGGTTTTGAGCCCTTTGGAGGGGAAAAGGTTAATCCAGCTTTGGAGGCCATTAAAGGTTTACCAGCTGAAATCCATGGTGCGGAGGTTCGTTGGCTAAAAGTGCCAACAGTCTTTCACAAATCGGCCCAAGTATTGGAAGAAGAGATGAACCGTTATCAACCTGACTTTGTCCTTTGTATAGGCCAAGCAGGTGGAAGAACCAGCTTGACACCTGAGCGAGTAGCCATTAATCAAGACGATGCACGCATTCCTGATAACGAAGGTAATCAGCCGATTGACCTTCCCATTCGAGCGGATGGTGCTTCGGCCTACTTTAGTAGTCTGCCGATTAAAGCGATGGTTCAAGCTATAAAAAAAGAAGGTTTGCCGGCCTCTGTTTCCAATACGGCAGGGACTTTTGTCTGCAATCATTTGATGTATCAGGCTCTCTATTTGGTAGAAAAGAAATTTCCACATGTTAAGGCAGGTTTTATGCACATTCCTTATATGATGGAACAGGTGGTGAATCGACCGACTACTCCAGCTATGAGTTTAGTGGATATTAGGCGAGGGGTAGAAGCAGCAATCGGAGCTATTATCGAACATGGAGATCAGGACCTCAAGTTGGTAGGCGGAGAAACTCATTGATAGAAAAAAGCTTGAGGGGAAAAACCTTCAAGCTTTTGGACGTTTTCGAGCCAGTACTGCTCGGTAAAAAATCATTTTATTGATTTGAATGTAGGGTAGGAGTGAGAAACTAGCAATTCCAAAGGTAATCCAATTGAGGAAGTACCAAGGAAGGAGTTGTAGGTCTAGAATAAAGCGCTGAAATTTGTAGCCTTTCATCAGGAAACGGCTGGTTTTAAGGATTTGTCCTGGTTTGGCTTGTCCTAAATCTAGAGTATCACAGAGGAGAAATTCTACCTGCGAATAGGCATAGTATTGTGGAATATAGAGACTATTTCCTATAATCATTAAGAAGATACTTGCTAGAACGTAAAGACCAAAGGTCATGAGGAAGCCCTCAGTTTCAACTGACGAGAGATCCAGATTAGGAAATTCAGGGTGAAGTGCAACGAATTTCTTTGCTAAAAAGCTACTGTAAAAGAGGAAGTAAATCCCGAGTAAACTAGGAATGCTCCATAAGAAGAGATAGAAGCGTTTGAGAAGGAGAGTCAAAAAGGTTTGTGAAAAGTGCTCTTCGTTAAAGAGAGTGAGACTATTTTTGACTGATAGTTCTGTATCTGGATTCTTGATGAGTTTCAGAGTTGTATAAACTGAACTGGTTAGAAGTATTGTTCCGATAAAGGAGACTAATAGTGGAAAAAGGTAGGCTTGGAATATATGGCCAAACACGCTTAAAAAGGGTTGTTCTAAAACACTCTCGTTGATGCGCTCTAAGGGATTGAGGAAGCCAGACAAAATGACCAGCATGCTAGGTAAGAGATAGACGAGAAAGAGGCGGGGATTTTCAGATTGAAATTGTCTAGCCTGCAGACGAATGGTTTTTAAATCAATTTTTGGGTATTTCATTCTCTCATTATACCATAGTTCCTATACATAGTTCGTGACAGTTCCTACTTTTTTTGATAAAATCATACAGTATGCCCTTGGGCACAAAGTATGAACTGGGACTGTCTTTCTCAGCTTCGGAGGTAAAAAATGTCAGATTCACCAATCAAATATCGTTTGATTAAGAAAGAAAAACACACAGGAGCTCGTCTGGGAGAAATCATCACTCCCCACGGTACCTTCCCAACACCTATGTTTATGCCAGTTGGGACACAAGCCACTGTCAAAACTCAGTCGCCTGAAGAATTGAAGGAGATGGGTTCGGGAATTATCCTGTCAAACACCTATCATCTCTGGCTTCGCCCTGGAGATGAACTCATCGCACGCGCAGGTGGTCTCCACAAGTTCATGAATTGGGACCAGCCTATCTTGACAGATAGTGGTGGTTTTCAGGTTTATTCCTTAGCAGATAGCCGTAATATCACAGAAGAAGGAGTAACCTTTAAAAACCATCTCAATGGTTCTAAGATGTTCTTGTCCCCAGAAAAAGCCATTTCTATTCAGAACAATCTGGGCTCAGACATCATGATGTCCTTTGACGAATGTCCTCAGTTTTATCAACCTTACGACTACGTTAAGAAATCAATCGAGCGTACCAGTCGTTGGGCTGAGCGTGGTTTGAAGGCTCACCGTCGTCCACATGACCAAGGTTTGTTTGGGATTGTGCAGGGGGCAGGATTTGAAGACCTGCGTCGCCAATCGGCTCATGACCTTGTCAGTATGGATTTCCCAGGCTACTCTATCGGTGGTTTGGCGGTGGGAGAAACCCACGAAGAGATGAATGCTGTCTTGGACTTTACAACCCAATTGTTGCCTGAAAACAAACCTCGCTATCTGATGGGTGTGGGAGCGCCAGATAGCTTGATTGATGGGGTGATTCGTGGGGTGGATATGTTTGACTGTGTCTTGCCGACTCGTATCGCTCGTAACGGAACTTGTATGACCAGTCAAGGTCGTTTGGTTGTCAAAAATGCTCAGTTTGCTGAGGACTTTACGCCACTAGATCCTGAGTGTGATTGCTACACATGTAAGAACTATACACGCGCTTATCTTCGTCACCTGCTCAAGGCTGATGAAACCTTTGGTATCCGCTTGACGAGTTATCACAATCTTTACTTCTTGCTTAACCTGATGAAGCAAGTGCGACAAGCCATCATGGATGACAATCTCTTGGAATTCCGTGAGTATTTTGTTGAAAAATATGGCTATAATAAGTCAGGCCGTAATTTTTAAACTGGAATTGATATAAGCTAAAAATCCTAAGTTTTCTCTTGGGATTTTTCTTCTTTTTTTGATAGAATAAAGTGTACAATGAAAGGGAGAATAAACTCGTATGCGCATTAAATGGTTTTCCTTGATTAGGATTACAGGTTTACTACTGGTACTCTTGTATCATTTCTTTCAGACGATCTTTCCTGGAGGATTTTTCGGGGTAGATGTCTTTTTTACATTTTCAGGATTTCTGATTACAGCTCTACTTATCGAAGAATTTTCTAAAAACCATGAGATTGACTTGATAGGATTTTTTAGAAGACGCTTTTATCGGATTGTGCCACCTGTGGTTTTGATGGTCTTGGTGACCATGCCTTTTACTTTCTTAGTTCGCCAAGATTATGTGGCTGGAATTGGGGGTCAGATTGCGGGTGTTTTAGGCTTCATGACCAACTTCTATGAGCTCCTAACAGGTGGGAGTTATGAATCTCAGTTCATTCCTCATTTGTTTGTTCATAATTGGAGCTTGGCTGTTGAGGTTCACTACTATATACTCTGGGGATTGGCAGTTTGGTTCTTATCTAAACAGTCTAGATCAAATGGTCAGTTGAGAGGAATGGTCTTTCTCTTATCTGCTGCTGCCTTCTTAATCAGCTTCTTCTCCATGTTTATTGGTAGTTTTCTAGTAACCTCTTATTCCTCTGTTTACTTCTCCAGTTTAACTCATGTCTATCCATTCTTTTTGGGAAGTGTGTTAGCAACGATTGTAGGCGTTCGTCAGACGACTTCCCTAGTTAAGCAGTTGGATAAAATCTGGGATTTACGAAAGACCCTTTTAGTTTTTGGAGGAGGTTTTGGCTTCTTACTCATTTTGACTTTCTTTGTCAAATTTACCTATCTCTTTGCCTATCTTATTGGCTTCTTGCTTGCCAGCCTTGCAGCCCTTGCTATGATTCTGGCGGCGCGTGTCTTACATGAAAAGACTTCTCATATACAGGAACCAAAGATTATTAGCTTTTTAGCAGATACTAGCTATGCAGTTTATCTCTTCCATTGGCCTTTCTATATCATTTTTTCACAGTTGACATCAAATCTTTTTGCTGTGTTACTGACTTTGATTTTTTCTTATGGATTTGCCAGTCTTTCATTTTATGTATTGGAACCTTGGATTGCAGGAAAGAACACACCCGTTTTACAAACCCTTCGTCCCCTGCCTCATATTCACACAATCCTTGCAGCAAGTACTGGAATTTTGGCCTTCATTGTCTTCTTAGTAACTCTGTTAGCACCACAAGTGGGAGCTTTTGAGACAGACTTAACTGTCAATGGCTTGAAGCAAGCTGCAACAAATATTAACCAGACCAAGGTGATGACAGAACGAGCAGAAGCTGATAGTTTAGGAATTGCTGATGGCACTATGTTAATTGGTGACTCGGTGGCCTTAAGGGCAAATACAGCCTTGCAGACAGCCCTTCCTGGAGCACAGATTAATGCACAAGTCAGCAGAACAACCAAGACCGCTAACGAAATCATGCTCAACAATAGCCAGAATAAATTTCTACCAAAGATGGTGGTTATTGCAACTGGGGTAAATAATCCTGAAAATTACAAGGAAGATTGGGATAGTATCGTGAAAAATCTTCCTAAGGGGCACCATATGGTTTTGGTGACTCCTTATGAAGGAGATAAGACAAAAGAGACCTATGCCATCGTTGAGAAGGCGGCTGCCTATATGAGAGAATTGGCAGAGAAGACTCCTTACATCACGATAGCAGATTGGAACCAAGTTGCTAAAGAGCATCCAGAGATCTGGACTGGAACAGACCAAGTCCATTTTGGAAGTGACAATAGTAAGATTGAAGCAGGAGCTAAATTGTATGCAGATACCATTGCTACAGCCTTGCAAACAGCTCAAGACAAGCCAGTTAAATCAAAATAACTTGTATTAAAAAGAGAAGAGTTGGAGAAATCCAGCTCTTTTAAAATATCTCTAGAAAATAGGTCTATACCATTTACAAATAAAAAAGAAAGGTTTATAATGTAATTGACATAATAAATTGTAGAATCAATTTTTTAAGGAGGTTAACATTATGCCTAACTATATTAAAGCGGATCAGTTTTTCTACCCACACGGAGTTCGTCGTGGTGGTTACTTGGAACTTGTGGATGGCAAGTTTGGAAAACATGTAGAAGAGATTCCTGAAGGAGCTGAGGTGATTGACTATACAGGTTATAGCATTGCTCCAGGACTTGTAGATACCCACATTCATGGATTTGGTGGTGTGGATGTTATGGATAATAACATCGAAGGTACCCTTCATACCATGAGTGAAGGACTCCTCAGCATGGGGGTGACGAGCTTCTTACCAACCACTTTGACATCAACTTATGAGCAATTGCTTGCGGTAACAGAAAATATCGGTGCTCGTTATCAGGAAGCAAGTGGAGCCAAGATTCGTGGAATTTATTTTGAAGGGCCTTATTTCACAGAAAAATACAAGGGCGCTCAAAACCCTGCTTATATGAAAGATCCTCGTATGGATGAGTTTCGTGCTTGGCAAAAAGCAGCCAATGGCCTGCTAAATAAAATTGCCCTAGCGCCAGAACGTGAAGGTGTAGAAGACTTTGTTCGTACGGTTACGGGCGAAGGAGTGACGGTTGCTCTTGGTCACTCAGATGCAACATTTGACGAAGCTAAAAAGGCAGTAGATGCTGGAGCGAGCGTCTGGGTACATGCCTACAATGGAATGCGTGGCTTGACTCACCGTGAACTCGGTATGGTTGGAGCCATGTATCAATTACCTCATACCTATGCAGAGTTGATCTGTGATGGTCACCACGTGGATCCGAAAGCCTGCGAAATCCTTATCAAACAAAAAGGAGCTGAAAATATTGCCCTTATTACAGACTGTATGACAGCGGGTGGATTGGAAGATGGAGACTACATGTTGGGAGAATTCCCAGTAGTAGTTGCCAATGGAACTGCACGCCTCAAATCGACAGGTAACTTGGCAGGTTCTATTCTCAAACTCAAAGACGGTTTGAAAAATGTTGTCGACTGGAACATTGCCTCTCCACACGAAGCAGTTATGATGGCCAGCTTCAACCCAGCAAAATCTGTTCACATTGACGATGTCTGTGGCCAAATCCGCGAAGGCTACGACGCAGACTTTATCGTATTAGATAAAGATTTGGAATTGGTAGCAACCTATCTAGATGGTGTGAAACGTTATCAAGCATAAGAGAGAAAGCAGAAGTTAGAGACTAGCTTCTGCTTTTTTATCTATAGTACTTTACTGGTAAATAAAAAAGTTAAAAAAATCACAAAAAAACTTGAATAAGCAAATGAAAGGGTTTACAATTATATTATAAATAGTACAAATAAAAAAACGGAGGAATACTTTATGAAAGCCTATACTTATGTTAAATCAGGACTTGCTTCTTTTGTTGATGTAGACAAACCAGTTATTCGCAAGCCAACAGACGCTATTGTGCGTATCGTAAAAACCACTATTTGTGGAACAGACCTCCATATTATCAAAGGGGATGTTCCTGCTTGCCAAAGTGGTACCATTCTTGGTCACGAAGGGATTGGGATTGTTGAAGAAGTTGGAGAAGGAGTTTCGAACTTCAAAAAAGGCGATAAGGTCTTGATTTCTTGTGTCTGTGCCTGTGGTAAATGCTACTACTGTAAAAAAGGAATTTATGCCCACTGTGAAGACGAAGGGGGCTGGATTTTCGGTCACTTGATTGATGGTATGCAGGCTGAATATTTACGTGTCCCTCATGCAGATAACACTCTTTACCACACTCCAGAAGACTTGTCAGATGAAGCCTTGGTTATGTTATCAGACATTTTGCCTACTGGGTATGAAATTGGTGTCTTGAAAGGGAAAGTAGAACCTGGTTGCAGCGTAGCCATTATTGGTTCAGGTCCAGTTGGTTTAGCAGCTCTTTTGACAGCTCAATTCTATTCACCAGCTAAATTGATTATGGTGGACTTAGACGATAACCGCTTGGAAACTGCTGTATCATTTGGTGCGACTCATAAGGTTAATTCTTCAGACCCTGAAAAAGCCATTAAAGAAATTTATGATTTGACAGATGGTCGTGGTGTGGATGTTGCTATCGAAGCTGTTGGTATTCCTGCAACATTTGATTTCTGTCAAAAGATTATTGGTATAGACGGAACAGTTGCCAACTGTGGTGTACATGGTAAACCAGTTGAATTCGATTTAGACAAACTTTGGATTCGCAACATCAATGTAACAACTGGTTTGGTATCTACAAATACGACTCCACAATTGTTGAAAGCACTTGAAAGTCATAAGATTGAACCAGAAAAATTGGTAACTCACTATTTCAAACTAAGTGAAATTGAAAAAGCCTATGAAGTTTTCAGTAAGGCAGCAGACCACCATGCAATTAAGGTCATTATCGAAAACGATATTTCAGAAGCTTAAGTAGTAAAAACATTTTGGAACATAAGCACATAGAAATTCAGTCATCCATCAGATGGCTGGATTTTTTATCAAGAAATTAAGAAATGAGCATATTTCTTTCCTTGTTTAGCGGAATTGGTTATAATATACGGTACAAAGGAATGAATGAATATGTATCGTGTTATAGAAATGTACGGAGATTTTGAACCGTGGTGGTTCTTAGAAGGTTGGGAAGAAGATATTGTAGCTAGTAAGAAATTTGACCAGTATTATGATGCTCTCAAATACTACAAAACTTGCTGGTTTAAATTAGAACAAGAATCCCCTCTTTATAAAAGCAGAAGTGACTTGATGACCATTTTTTGGGATCCAGAAGACCAACGCTGGTGCGATGAATGTGACGAGTATTTACAACAATACCATTCTTTGGCTCTTTTACAGGATGAGCAGGTTATCCCAGATGAAAAACTACGCCCAGGCTATGAAAAACAAACAGGTAAGGAAAGGCACCGTTCTTGCCGTATAAAATTAAAATAGAGAAAAAGTAACTTTTTTGGAGTTGCTTTTTTTTATTTTCCCAAATCTTTGCGAATAGTATAGGTGAGGAGGTAAGTATGGTTCAAGAAATTGCACAAGAAATCATTCGTTCAGCTCGGAAAAAAGGAGCGCAAGACATTTATTTTGTTCCTAAGTTAGACGCTTATGAGCTTCATATGAGAATAGGAGACGAGCGCTGTAAAATCGGTTGTTATGATTTTGAAAAGTTTGCGGCCGTCATCAGTCACTTTAAGTTTGTGGCGGGTATGAATGTTGGAGAAAAGCGACGTAGTCAACTTGGTTCCTGTGATTATGCCTATGACCAGAAGATGGCATCTCTACGTCTATCTACTGTAGGCGATTATAGAGGGCATGAGAGTTTAGTCATTCGCTTGTTGCATGATGAGAAGCAGGAGTTGCATTTTTGGTTTCAGGATATTGAAGAACTGGGCAAGCAGTACAGGCAACGGGGACTCTATCTTTTTGCTGGTCCAGTCGGAAGTGGCAAGACGACCCTGATGCACGAATTAGCCAAGTCTCTATTTAAAGGACAGCAAGTCATGTCCATTGAAGATCCTGTCGAAATCAAGCAGGACGACATGCTTCAGTTGCAGTTGAACGAAGCAATCGGGTTGACCTATGAAAATCTAATCAAACTTTCTTTGCGTCATCGACCAGATCTCTTGATTATCGGAGAAATTCGAGACAGCGAGACGGCGCGTGCAGTGGTCAGAGCCAGTTTGACAGGGGCGACAGTCTTTTCAACCATTCACGCCAAGAGTATTCGAGGTGTTTATGAGCGCCTGTTGGAGTTGGGTGTGAGTGAGGAGGAATTGGCAGTCGTTCTGCAGGGAGTCTGCTATCAGAGATTAATCGGGGGAGGAGGAATCATTGACTTTGCAAACAAAGACTATCAAGAACACCAGCCAACTAGCTGGAATGCGCAGATTGACCAGCTTCTTAAAGATGGACATATCACAAGTCTTCAGGCTGAAACGGAAAAAATTAGCTACAGCTAAACAAAAAAATATCATCACCTTGTTTAACAATCTCTTTTCCAGCGGTTTTCATCTGGTGGAGACCATCTCCTTTTTAGATAGGAGTGCTTTGTTAGACAAGCAGTGTGTGACCCAGATGCGTACAGGCTTGTCTCAGGGGAAATCATTCTCAGAAATGATGGAAAGTTTGGGATTTTCAAGTGCCATTGTCACTCAGCTATCCCTATCGGAAGTCCATGGAAATCTCCACCTGAGTTTGGGAAAGATAGAAGAGTATCTAGACAATCTAGCCAAGGTCAAGAAAAAATTAATTGAAGTAGCGACCTATCCCTTGATTTTGCTGGGATTTCTTCTCTTAATTATGCTGGGACTACGTAATTACCTGCTACCACAACTGGATAGTAGTAATATTGCTACCCAAATCATCGGCAATCTGCCACAAATTTTTCTAGGAATGGTAGGGTTTGTTTCCATACTTGCCCTTTTAGCACTCACTTTTTATAAAAGAAGTTCTAAGATGCGCGTCTTTTCTATCCTAGCACGCCTTCCCTTTCTTGGAATCTTTGTGCAGACCTATTTGACAGCCTATTATGCGCGTGAATGGGGGAATATGATTTCGCAGGGGATGGAGCTGACGCAGATTTTTCAAATTATGCAGGAACAAGGTTCCCAGCTCTTTAAAGAAATCGGTCGAGATTTGGCTAAATCCCTACAAAATGGTCGAGAATTTTCTCAGACGATAGGAACCTATCCTTTCTTTAGGAAGGAATTGAGTCTCATCATCGAGTATGGGGAAGTCAAGTCCAAGCTGGGTAGTGAGTTGGAAATCTATGCTGAAAAAACTTGGGAAGCCTTTTTTACCCGAGTCAACCGCACCCTGAATTTGGTGCAGCCACTGGTTTTTATCTTTGTGGCTCTGATTATCGTTTTACTTTATGCGGCAATGCTCATGCCCATGTATCAAAATATGGAGGTAAATTTTTAACATGAAAAAAATGATGACATACTTGAAAACAGCGAAGGCAAAAGCCTTTACTCTTGTGGAAATGTTGGTTACTAAAATTATTTATATTTTCCACTTGATGACAATGTCCTCTGCTGTTACCCTGACCTTGTTTACAAGTCCCCTAACAAGCACTTTTTGACTTTCGTAGTCCATTGAGAAGACTTTCTCAGCGTTTAGCAGTTTCCTCATGTCAGTCTTTCTTTTGTCTTTCTTTAGCGCTGGATCGTTTTCCAGTTCAGTCTCAAGAGTAGCCCTCATGCTTATAAATTCGGCTGACTTGCTCTGTAATTCTTCAAGGGTAATGCGGTCATCTATGTATAGATCGTTGAGTCTGCTCAATTTCTTTGATAGCTCCTCTATTTGTCTCTTGTAGCTCTCACGGTCTATGGTCTCGGCATTGTCTCCTGAAAATATTTTGTCTAGGTAATCAGCGTCATCTTGCAGTTTGCTGATTTCTTTTAGCACATAGGCCTCTAGCTCGTCTTTGTAGTAAAATCCTGAGTTACATCTCTTGTTATCGTTGTAGGTAGTGACGCCTCTCGAAGTTCTTGGGTGCCTTTGATGGCATTCATATTTTTTAAATCTGTTCCCATCTTTTCTCTTTACACCTAATATAATTTTTAAAGGAGCGCCACAATATCCACATTGGGCGATACCGGATAGAATGTACTTAGCTTGGAATGGTCTAGGATTGACATTTTCAGCAGCAGTCCTTTGCCTGATTTTGAGCTCAGCTTGAGTCTTGTCATAGTCCTCTTTTGATATAATCGGCTCATGATTGCCCTTGTAGATTTTTCCTGAGTACTTATTGTATCCACAGTAGACAGGGTTGTCTAAGATTGTTCTGACAGCTCTATAGCTCCAATTAATTTCTTTGGGAAATTTCTCATTTAGGTCATCTCTTAATTTTGTGATGGATCGGCCTGAAAGATAGCTCTCGAAAATAAATTTAACAGCCAGAGCCTGAGCTGGATTGATAGTCACCTCTCCTGTTTCTCTGTGATAATCATAGCCGTAAGATGTTATAGCCCACATCATAGACTTACCAGCCTTGGCCCGTCCTATTTTCCCAAGTTGCATACGTTCCTTGATTTGCTCCCTTTCTAGCTGAGCAAAGACACTCAAGAGCCCAATCATAGCCTTACCAAAGGGAGTAGAGGTATCAAAATTTTCCTGTAGGCTTAAAAATGCTATATTATTCTTTATGAAAATATCTTCAATCAAGTAAAGCGTGTCTTTCTGACTACGGCTAAGACGGTCCAGCTTATAGACTAGAACTGTGTCAAATTTTCTTTTTTTAGCGTCTTTGATAAGTCCCTCGAGTGCTGGTCTGTCAGTATTGGATCCCGAGAAACCACCATCAGTGTACACCTTATACACACTCCAGTCCTTAATATCGCAGTAGCTTGTTAGCTTGTCTTTTTGTTCGTCAATAGAGTAGCCCTCTTCTAACTGGGAAAGAGTAGATACTCTAATATAAACTGCAACTTTTTGCATATCATTACCCCCAGCGACTTTCATTGAGTTCCTTACGGTGGACTCTATTATGTTCGGATGGTGTAAGTATTTCAAGGTTTTCTAAGCGATTATCTTGCTTATTTCTATTTTTGTGATGTACAATTTCATCTTTTTTTAGATATCGTCCTAGATGTCGTTCCATAACAAGCCTATGCTCATAAACATAGCCTAACATTGCTTTAGGGTGTTCTGGACAATGAACCATATAATAACCATTCTGGACTGTTCTACCTCCTTTCCAATTCCCATGGTTTTCTCCTGACCCAAAGACAGTTTTAGCAGTTATAGGGTCAAGTTTTTTAATTCCAAATTTTTCAAATCTCCTAGAGATAACAGTACGTGTAACGCTAAATTCTTTGGCTATCTTGCTAAGGCTTTTATTTTCTTTGTAGTACATGGTTTCTAGTTTTACTTTCAGCTCATTCTCGGTCAGTCCTAATTTATATTCTAAGGAATTTAATTTGTTGACGTCTCTTGTCTTAATTCCAAGTGCTTTCATCCAGTTTCTAAGAGTGATAGGCGACTTAATGCCAAGCTCTTGACAACATTCTTCAAGAGTAAGCTCTTGGGTATAGTACAGATGTTCTATAATTTCTTTGGTTGGTCTATCAATTTTTTTCATTTTTTACTCCATTCTATGGTAAAATAGAGTATAGTAAAACAGCCTAAGAATTAGGTGGTTTACTATACAATTTTCGAACCTCACGCTCTCGGTCGGCAAACTTCTGAGCGTGGGGCTTTTTTAGTTTTTAAAAAGGGAAGCAACGGTTAAGTTACTTCCCCTGGCACGCTAAGGTGCAAAGTTTAAAATTATGAGGGTAAACCTCTAAGTAACTTAATTATATCATAAAAATAAATTTATTCCAATCCGATGCCGACTTTAGCAGTCAATAAATAAGCACCACTTTCTTGTTTGCTAAATGTCAAAGTAACGCTTCGGATTTTTGTTCCTGCTGAAGAATATGAAACTGTTCTACTTTCATGGTCATTGACAGTAGTAGTGTTTATATTATTTGGTTCTCCATGAACGCTAACAATATCGTCGTAGTTAGTTCCACCAGCTCCATAATTCATGATGTCGCCCATCTGAAGAGCGTCAAACTGTTCTTTTGTCCAGTTAAATTTAGCATCCTCTTCTTTTTGTGATGATTCGATAGAAGAACTTACTGAACTGACAGTATCTTCCACGCTCTTAGCAGCGTTATTCAAAGCACGAGCATACATCAATTGTGTAGCGATAACAATAACCATTGACACAACTGCTAACACTGTACCAATGATAGCCAACATTTTTGGCCTTTTTCTGTTGATGGCTAAACCTATCAAGCCCAATATAAGTGCTAAGATAGCAATAACAAAAGATAGATTGTTAATAATAGGCATCCAAGACCCAAATAGAGCGATTGCTCCGAAAATAATAGCCAAAATACCTAAAACTTTGCGTTCTTCATTCATAATGAAACCTCTCTCAGCTTTTAATGTGGATCAGTTATTGCACATATTTTTTAAACCTTATAAATATCTACGACTTCTCCGATTGTACGGATGTCGTCATTTTCTGTTAGATGGATTTCTTCATAGCTATTATTTAGACTTTGAAGATACCAGGATCCATCATAATCTCTTTTTAACTTCTTGACGAAGTTCTTGCCGTTCACTTGGAAAATGCCGATTGAGTTGATATCCACTTGACTAGTGACCTTGATAAAGAGCAGGTCGTTATCTTCAATCATTGGTTCCATAGAGTCGCCGGCAACTTTTGCGATGGTGTCGTAATCTTCAGGGACATCTTCGGCACGCAGTTTCACTTCCATGTGTAGGTTATCTTCCTGAAACGTTCCATGGCCTGCAGCAACCAAACCTTCTACATAATCAATGATATAATCTTCATTGCTTACCTTCTCGAAGATAGAAGCAACCTTAGAGCTTTCCTGCTCATCAAGTTGAGCATTGGCAAAGTCGAGGACTTTCTCTTGTCTAGGTTCTTCTAGTTGGTTGTAGATGGTTAGGATTTCGGGCGCTTCAGTATTCGGTTTATGAAAATCAACTCCGTCAGCCAATGTTTCAGGGCGAATCCCAAGCGCTGAGCAGATTTTAAAAATATTATCAACGTTAGATTTTAAAATTCCTCTGTTGAGAATGGAATTTATGGTAGAAGCTGGCATATTGACTTTTAATGCCATCTGCCGAACACTCCCGTATTTTAGCTCTATGAGTTCTCTTAATTCCTGTTCTGTCATAGTTATTTCTCCTTTTTTTCATTATATCACACGAAATTTCGTTTGTAAAGAAAAATAAAATTAAAAAATTGCTGTTTTTTTGTTGACAGTGAACGAAAAAAAGTTTATTATATAATCAAGCTCATCAAAGAGCTTTAATTTAAACATAAATGAACGATATTTCGTTTAGAAAGGAGTTGCGTATGTTGAATATTGACGAGGCGCGAAAGGAAAAGGGCATCTCTATTGTAGATATCGCTGACTATCTTTGCGTAAGATCACAAACTGTTAGCGATAAGCTAAAAGGGAAGTACCCTTTCACTTTTCAAGAAGCTATGTTAGTTCAGGAGAAATTCTTTCCAGAGTACGAGCTAAAATACCTTTTCACTCCAGCAGGCGACACTGCTTAATTTTTTAACCAAGTGAACGAAAATTCGTTCACAGACAATTTAATGGAGTAGAAGGGCAAAAAATAAAAGGAGAAAGGAGTTCGCATGGATAAGAAAAAACTTTATAACTTAAAAGTGGATTTCATCTTTCAGGAATCCAACTAACGACTATACTGCTGTTAGTAATGATTTTATTAACGATCCTGCGCTTGGAGCAGCTGAAATAGGAGTACTGATGATTGTTTTGAGCAATATCTCTACCTGGCAAGTCTATCCTGAAGAGATAGCAAAACGAGCAGGCTTGAATTATCGAACTGTTTTAAAGCACTTTGAAAAATTGGAACAAGCGGGCTATTTGCGAGAAATTAAGGTGTCTTTTGGGCGCGGGATTGGTTCGCGAATCTTTAGATTTTTCTCTGATAGAAAAATATCAGAGTTCAGTTTTCAAATAATGCAAGAGAGACTTTTTGCTGAATTACGGTCACAAGGTTTGCAAGTGTAAAAATAATACATGTAAAAATAATACATGTAAAAATAATACATGTAAAAATAATACATGTAAAAATAATACATGTAATTTTTTTTACACTAACAAATATTAACTAACAACAAGTATTAAATAACAATAAATATTAAAAGACAACAAGTCCTACTTCTATAAATAAAAAAGGAGATTGTATGAAAGAAATAATAAACGAATTTCTAAAATTCAGAAGTCAATTTACAAAACTAGAATGGCACGAAATTAACCAAGCCGTGGAAGTTTATTTAAACCAAAAAGCCGACCAGTTGAAACTGGACGACATAGATGTAGAAATCATTTCTAAAAGGCTAGAAAGGAAAAAACGATGAACGAACTAGGACTAATCATAGTAACAATCGTAAATGTAGTTTGTGCTGTCATAAATCTATTTTGCTTTATTAAAGACAGGATGGAATGATTTGTGTTTGAAAATGAAACGAATTCTCTTACTAGTCTTCACCTTGATTTTACACGGTAAACTATCCAAGTAATAAGAGTAAGTAATACTGCTATGAGGGAAAATAATTTCATCAACTTCGAAGGGATAGGAATGTAAATCATCTTTTCTCAAAACATACTTGTGAAGAGGGAGTGTTTCGTATGGATCAAAGTTATTATCTTTTATTTCCTTTCCGTCATCATCGAATAATTGAATACTTTCGATTGTGTATGTGCTGTTACTTGGGTTAACAAGATCAAAAGAATATTTGTAAGGAGCTTCATCTGCCACTTCCGTTGCATAGGCATCTGTTATCAATAATCGGGCTCTATTTATAAAAATTGAGTAAAACAGACCTGTGACCCCAGTTATAGCACCAATCCATGCAGCAGAAATATTCAAAATATCAATCAAACTAAACATCAGAATTACCTCGTTTTTGATTTCATTATACCAAATTTAGAAAGGAGAAAGAAATGAGACCAATAGGATATCGGCTTAATGTTGAAGTTTCTGGTATTGAAGAATTCAAGGAAGCCTGTAAAGAAGTATTAAAAAAAGCCGAAGAATTACAAAAAGCAATCGATCAGCTTAGTATTATTGAAGTTGAATTAAAAGCCAAGCTTGTCAATGATTAGACTTTCTGTCTAAGGTAAAACAAAAAAGCACCTGACGGCAATCAGGCGCTCAACAAAACTATTCAAGGAAATTATAACATGAAGAGAAAAAAAGAGCAATGGAAACCAAGAATTGTAAACATCATGGCAGATGGTTCGGTCATTGAAGACTTAACAGGGTACATCATACCTGCTGGCCATTCGTACTATGACATCATTCTAGGAATGCACGTTCGAGAGCTACAGAAAGGGGCTTAAATCTGAGATAGGCATATCTCAGATAATTACTTTGAGTATCTAAAACCTAATCTTGAGGAAGAGTTATTTACAGGAGAAAAACAATGATTGACAAAGACCAAATTATCAAAGCACAACAAGAAAAAATTGAACGCATTGAACAGCTACAAAATGAGCTACATAAATTATCCATGCTTGGATTGCTAACTGCAAAACTTTTGGGACTACCTAATGAGTTAGCAAAGCCATTGAAAGTAACCCACGACATCTCACATGTCATCAAGGATGTATTGGATGGCATGAGCCCAAGTGAGGCTATTAAGCAGAACATGACAGAAGATGATGAGGAGGAAGAATAATGTACGAACCACCACTAATTAGCCAATTGCTAGGAACAGGTTTTTTGGTTTTGGGATTTATTGGAGCAGGAATTTTAGCACGACAAATGGAACTGCACGAACTTGAGAAACAACGCAAGCAGGAAGAACGTGACACGAAGATTATCCAAGCATTTAACGAAGCGGTCGAAATCGGTCGTGAGATTGAACGTGAGGAAATCCGCAAAAATATTCGCAGGGAGTTTAAAGGATTTACGTTTGACAATGAGCGCCCTGAGGGTTTAAAACCAGAGCCGTTAGCTTTGCCAGAACCTAAAAAAGCGATTATGAAAGTGTTACGTTGAGGATAAGATAATGACTAGAATTGAACTTGAAAACCGTGTATGGCTTTTGGCCAACCATGAAGAAAAAAACGAATTACTGGATCTTGGGCTAACATCCAAGGCTAGATATGTGAAGCGAGTTCTGGAACTTGGAAAGGTGTATGCTCATGTTTGATTATGACAGAGATATAATGCAACCGCTTGAACCACGAGAAGAACTTGACCCTAGCCAGTACATCTATGTTGGATGTGGGCAGTATCGATACGTGGGTGATGAAGTATGATTCAGGAGCTACACGAAGAAATCGATAACTGGCGAGCTGAATATATTCATCTCGGCCAAGAGTTGGGGCAGATTATCAATGAACAACAGGACGTTATTTTGAAATTACAAAACGAGAACAGACGCTTAAAGCGTGAAAATTGGAATCTGAAGAAGACGAAAGGAATAAGGAAATAATGGCAAATGAAATAGCTAAATTCGACACATTGACACCACAACAAGCATTCAAAAGTCCAGCGGCATTAGAAAAATTTAAGTCGGTATTGGACGGGAGTGAAACACAATTTGTTGCAAGTTTGTTGTCGATTATAAACAATAATAGTCACCTAGCTAAAGCTACAAATACAAGCATCATGAACGCTGCCATGAAAGCAGCGACTTTAAAACTACCGATTGAGCCAAGTCTTGGAATGGCATACGTAGTACCGTATAACAGAAACGAGAAGCATGGGAACACTTGGGTAAAAATAAACGAAGCGCAATTCCAAATGGGTTACAGAGGTTTTATCCAATTGGCTCAACGTAGTGGACAAATCAGAAACATAAACTGCGACATCGTTTACAAAGAGGAATTTTTGCGATACGACAAAGTTTATGGCACGTTACACCTCAAAGAAGAGCAAGTTGATAGCGGAGAGGTTGAGGGATATTTTGCAAGTTTGGAATTGATCAATGGATTCCGAAAGATGATTTTCTGGAAAAAAGAAAAAGTCATAGCACATGCTCAGAAATATTCTAAAACCTACGACAAGCAGATTGGAGATTTTAAACCAGGAACTCCTTGGAAGACAGAATTTGATGCCATGGCTCAAAAAACACTTATCAAAGAGCTTCTAAGTAAGTATGCTCCTCTCTCAATTGAGTTACAGGAAGCTATTATGGCCGATAACGAGGATTCCAACGTAAACGAAGTGAAGAGAGCAAAGGACGTCACACCTCCAGAATCTGATAATCTATCTGATTTGTTAGGTGCTCCAGAAGAAACAGGTGGAGTAATTGATCATGAGCCAGAAAATGGTCCAATGGACATGCTAGAAGGGGAGGATTTCTAAAATGACTGAAGAATTAAAAGATGTGACGGATAGTTTGGAACTTGTTCCGGTAACAGATCTAGAGATTGGTTTTGTTCTAAAAGCTGCTGAAATTGAAATCCAAGGAAAAGAAGTTTTGGAGCAAGCTTTAGAGTCTTATAAAAAGAAATACGCTGGTTATGTCGTTACAGAAGAAACTTTATCAGACGACATTAAAGTCAAAGACGAGTTGGGACGAGTACAGCGTCAGATTGAACAAGAACTTAAAAATCAGCTTTCAGAATACTCTAAACCACTTGATGAAGCAAAGGCTTGGGTTGATAACATATTAGACCCTATCAAAACTTTGCAGACAGACATAAAAAATCAAATCAAGGAGTTTGAGGAGAGAGAAACAGAAGCCCGAAAGGAAACGGTCAGAGAAGCTTTTGAATCTGCAATCGCAGAAAGCGGTACAGAACTTGACATCAAATTATTTGCTATTTACTTTGATGATTTCAGCAAGAAGAAGTGTTTTATGGCCGATAATGTGCGAATCAATCAAGCTACTTCTAAGATGATTGTCGGATTGGTTGCAGAAGAAGCTGCTAAGAAACAACAACGTGAAGCTGGACTTATCCAGATTACAGAAGCGGCAGCCAAAGCTGGTTTCGGACCTACTGTCTACATTCGCAGATATGACGAGGGAGCGAAACTTGCTGATGTTTTACAAGCAATTCTTGATGATAAGGCATTAGCTGAAAGAACTAAAGCGGAAACTGAGCTAAAAAAGCGTATTGATGAAATGACCGCCATCGCGATAGCTAAAGGTTTGAAGCCTGAAAAGTACGTTGATTTGCTAAGAGAGGGGCGCTCTGCTTTGGATACTATCGATATTCTACATGCAGACGCAGATGAGCTTAGACGGACTAAAGTAGAAGCAGAACAAGAAGCTCAGAGTCGATTCTGCACCCAAAATCAGCCCGAATTTGAGTCTGAAACTAGTTCAGGGGGTAATTATACCCCAAAGAAAGAAACAGCCCAAAAATCGCAAAATACGGCTTCTGAGGAGGGTGTTAAAAAATATGGTTACAAATTTACTGTAGATTTAATTTTCCCGGCAGAAAATGCAAAGGAAACAAAGGAGCAATTCAAAGAATGGCTCAAGGCTCACGGTGTTCAATTTGAGCCACGAACAAAATCAGTAAAGGTAGAGATGAAATGACAATGGATTTACTTGGAAAAGATTACTACTCAGCAGCTTCCGCACGTCGATACTGGTCCATCTCGCAATATAAGCGGTTTAGAGAGTGTGAAGCGCGAGCGCTAGCGGAGTTGGAAGGAGAATGGGAAGACCAGAGAGACAACACAGCCCTCTTGGTCGGGAACATGGTTCACAGCTACTTTGAAAGCCCAGAAGCACATAAGAAGTTCATGGATGAAAATGCGGACGCCATGATTTCAAAAGCTGGTAAAACCAAAGGTCAGTTAAAATCTGACTTCTTAGTCGGCCAGCGAATGATTGAGCGACTGGAAGCTGACAAGGATTTTATGGAGTATTACGTCGGCCAGAAAGAGGTTGCTGTCACAGGTAAAATCGGAGGAGTGGAATTTAAAGGCAAGATTGACTGCCTCAATGTCGAAAAGGGCTACTTCGTGGATATCAAGACCACAAAATCAGATATTGATAGCGAGGTCTGGGTTCGGGATGAAGCAAGTGGGCGAAATATTCAAGTCCGCTGGTTTGAAGCTTGGGGATATATTCTTCAAATGGCAGCTTACAAGAAGATGTTGGAAGAAGAATATGGCAAAGAGTTCCTCCCTATCATCTACGCAGTGACTAAAGAAACAACCCCTGATACCAGAGCGATTGTTTTCCAATCGCAGGAAAAACTCGAGTATGAGTTATCTGAGTTATCTATGCTTATTAAGCATCTTGACGATGTTAAAAAAGGTAAAGAATGGGCAACACCATGTGGTCATTGTGAATACTGCAAGTCGAAGGCATTGAGTCAACGTGTGGAGGTGGTTTGATGATTCATCTATACGAAAACCACCTAGGCGGTTGGTACACTCTAGATCACTATGAAGAGCCAGATTACTGCGAGACGTGCATAGAGTTCGATAAGTATATCGGGGTGTTTCAAAGCATGGAAGATGTTGCGTTGAAGCTATTGAAAGAGGATGCTTCAGACGAAGAAATCCAGCTAGTGACTGGATTGAAAGTAATTATTAAGTTTGAAAAAAGTGAGGAAATAAAATGATTAGAACAGTGTTTCTATCATCCGACTACCCAAGTGACGAGGTGATTGATGATCAAATAAATAGCTGGCTTGCCGAAAATCCAGACATTAAGTTGATTGACATCAAGTTTCAATCAAATGTGTCAGCAGTTGCTGACAGTGGCGTCAGTGGTAAATATTGGCATACATCAGCATTGATTATTTACAAAGTTGCCTCAGAGAACAATATAAGCAGTATCAATTCAAAAGGTTTAGGTTTCATAATCAACTGTGAGAAATGTGGTGGCTTATCAATAATCAAGGCAAAAGATGTAGACCAAAATGTATGTTATGAATGCAAAGGAGAACAAGAATGATTGATTTTATTAAAGATGCTGGCATGGCACTGGTTTGGATATCGCTGGGATATTTTATCGGAGAAAGCAACGCCAGAAAAGATAAAAAATAACCAAACCCAACTGTTTCCATTTTGGAAACAACTCAAAAAGCAACAAGCCGGGCATTCTTGTAAAACTGCGAACTAGAAAACGTCAGTAAAGGTCATGTGATCTTGGACGAATGATGCAAAGAATTTCACTCACGCTTGGCTTGCTCACAATTTGGCAGGCGTGGGATTTTGGTCAGAAATATGAAACTTGAAAAAGGCGATTACGTGAAAGTTTTAAAAAATGGAGAATTTTTTAAAATCGTACAAATTAAAAATATTTACAGTGACTGTATCGAAACCAGCCACGGTATTTACAATCGAACCACACTTGCTAGCAGGTTGGATAAAGAGTGTCTAATATTTGGCACGGTATCGTGGGAGGATAAAAATGGAATGGATCAACTGGACAGAAATCTGTCCTGAAACAAAGTCTGAAATCATCGAAAAAATAGAAAATGATGGCTACACTTATCCACACTATGACAAGAAAAATAATGGTGTCAAGTACGTCATCTTTACACTGGACATCAAACGAGACTGTCTAAGAGTCGGAGTGCCATTTGAAGATGTGTACCCTTTGCAAACAACACTTTTTTAAAAGGAGAAAATAAATGCTAAACAAAATCGATATACCAGGAACAGCTATCACACTTGAAATCGTGGACAAGACCATCACGATCACCAATAAAATCGAATATGATATGCAAATGCATTTTAGAAATACAGATGCAGATGCTTCTCTCGATACAAGTGGCGACGTGTTTGAGCCTCTCTACTGGTTAGATATTAAGGCGACACCGAAAATGCCGACAGAGTATCATACGAGCCTTGGAATCAAGAGAGAAAAGCGCCACTTGGCCGAACTTCAGAAGTTCTTTGAGTTTATTGAGAGTAATAAACGAAACCTATTTGATCTCTGTGGATTCAAGGGAGAACTGCAATGAAATCTCTGACATTATCACTAGACATTTCAACTACTGCGACAGGTTGGGCCGTATTTCACGGCTCTGACCTTGTCCAGAGTGGTGTCTTAAAGCATAAAAGCAAGTCGTTTTTTGAACGTGGTCGGTTCATGGCTAGTGAATTAAGAGCGATTCAATCGAGAGCGCTCCAGAAGTACAACTGCCATTTTGAATCAATTGTGGTCGAGAAGAACTCAGTCATGGGGCCAAATCAGCAGTCTATGATTAGTATTGGAATTGTGACAGGTATCATCCTTGGCCGGTTGATTGCTGACAATGTGTACTTCGTGAACGTGTCGACTTGGCGCAAGTACTGGAAGTTTAGTTACAAGGACCGAAGTAAAAAATCAATGAAGCTGCAGGCAGTTGCTAAGGTGTCTGATGAATTCGACCTGAACGTCAAAGACGATGAAGCTGACGCAATACTGATTGGTTCATATTTTGTAAACCATGGCCAAGAATTTGGAAATCTGGAAAACCACAAGGTAAGTTGAGGAGTTAGAAGATGAATAAGCAAGAATTGATTGAGAGAATTAAAAAATTAGATGAACCATACTTAAAAGCGGAATTTGTTTTAGAATTGGTCAAACAACTAGACAAACCCAAGCCAGTTAAAGTTCCACCGTTTGTGGCGGTTTGGTATGAGATAAATAAAGAGAATTTAGATAAAAACATTACATATCTTTGTTTGAATAATTGGGGAGAATTTATAAATGACAAGACTCTCTTTAACTGGATGTCGAATACAGATAACTTTATCGAAATTCTCGTCAACATGCGCCAATTCGGCTACGAGGTCGAGAAAGAGAAGCGGTATCTGGTTAAGATTAAATCGACAAAACACTACATTGCTAAAGATGGAACTGGGAAAATATTTTTTTCTTTAGTATACAAAGAAAGTTTTACAAAAAAAGAACTAGAAGAAGCTGGGTTCGGCTGGGTATTCGATTGCCCTGGCGTGGAAGTTGAAGAGGTGGAGTGATGGAAGATGTGCAAAATATTTTAGAGACACAATTGATTTTAGGCAAGCAAGTTTTAGAGATTGTATTGGATTTGCTAAAAAGTGACTCAAAAGCAGGGGCAGTTTTGCCTTTAAATATAAATGGTCGGGATTTTACTATCACAGTTGAGAAGGAGGTCACAGATTGAAACGATTCATAGCAATCTGGATCTTGCTATCTGCTGGATTGAACATCTGGCAGATGGACAGGATTCGAGATTTGGAAGAGAAGAAGCCGATGGTTATCTATAAGGCTGATAACGCAGGCGCTGAGATATTCGGGCGTGTCCTTGAGAAAGGACGGCATGGGAAGTTGTATACAGTGACTATCAGAGACTATGGGGTGTTTGTGGTTACGAAGGAGCAATTTGAGAAGGTAAAAATTGGGGATGAGGTGATGTTATGACAACAAACATGGAATTATTAGCGCATCATGTTGAACATTGGGCGAAAGAGCGAGGGTTAGACAATCCCGAAAATAGCACAGCTCAGGCATTGAAGTTATTTGAAGAAGCAGGCGAATTGGCGCAGGCACATCTCAAGAAACGAGATGATGATGGCAAGGATGCCGTGGGTGATATTTTGGTAGTGCTGACCATCTATTGTCAGCAGAAAGGTTGGTCTATCGCCGAGTGCTTCCAGACGGCTTGGAACGAGATTAAAGACCGTAAGGGTAAGATGGTAGATGGTAGCTTCGTTAAAGAGGAGGATTTGGGATGATTCCAAAATTTAGAGCGTGGGATGTGTTAGCAGAAAAAATGATTAATGAAATACTGATGATTTCATTTGTCAGAAAGGAAATCATAGGGAAGTTTAGCGATGGCTCTACATCAGTTCCGTTAAAATTTGAAGATGAGCGAAACGGGGAAGACGTTATCCTCATGCAATCAACAGGAGTAAAAGACCGAAACAGTGTAGAGATTTTTGAGGGGGATATTCTTGAAATCCAAGGGATTAGAATGGTTGTAAAATTCGGAAGCTATGAATACATTGAGTCATCAAAGAGTAATGGGCGTACGTTAGGTGTAGTGTATGACGGCCTAGGATTTTATGTCGACTGTATCAACGCTGCTGACTCAGATAGGATAAGTCCATTTGAACCAAAAACGCTAAAAGAAAGCTACGTTATTGGAAATAGATTTGAAACACCAGAGCTTTTGGAGGATAAGGAATGAACCCAGAAATAATTGACAACATAAACAAACCAAACCACTACATCGGGACTCACGGTCTCGAAGTAAGGGATGTTACAGCTAATTTCATAAAAGGTAAAGCTGAAATGGAAGCACATCACTGGTGCAGTGCAGTCGAGTATTTACTTCGCTACAAAGAGAAAAACGGTCTTGAAGACTTGAAGAAAGCACGCAAAAATCTTGACTGGCTAATCGAGGAGATGGAACATGAGAATTAAAACATCAAATGACTCTATAATCAACGTTGATAGCGTGAAGAATAGCATCACAATTGAAGGAGTTGAGTTTGGCTCAGATTGTCGTGCTTTAGTCTCTAGGCACAGAGATGGTACAGGTACAATAACACTAGTTTTTGATGGGAAAATTATTTGAAAGGACAGGCAATGAAACCTAAAAAATACCCATATTCAGGAAAAAGAAAGAGGCAAGAAAAGCTTTCTGATGTAAAAATCCCTGCTTTAGTCGTCTTTCCTAACGTTTCTTTTAGAAAAGAATTACTCAAATATGTCTATACAGTCACTAAAAATCATGATAACTCTACAATCATTTATTTCAGGATCCCCAAAATTTTTGGAGCATACGAGGAGCAAAAAGCTAAAGTAAATCTTAGCTATGAAGAAACTCTCAAGATACTCAATAACCTCTAAAATAAAAAAAGCCAAGACATCCTCTGTCTCAGCTATAATCCAAACACTATTATTATAACATAAAGGAGACAGAGAGTGAACAAGGCTAAAGAACTCTTGAAAGAGTTGCAGGATCTTGACATGGACATCCAAAGCCGTATAGATGAAATCAATGAGCTTGAGGCAGGTTTGCTCTCAAGTCCTAAGTGGTCAGATGTCAAAGCCAAAGGTGGACAGACTAGAAAAGTTGATGATGTCTATACTCAGCTGGTAGTGATGAAAGAGGCTATAGAGCAGGATACTAAAGAAGTTATTAACAGGAAAATTGAATTAGGTAGAATGATCAATAAGTTAACAAATCCGAAACATCGGACAATTTTGAGAATGACATATATTACTAAAACGTATATCGAGGATATTTGTGATAAGTTATCAATCAGCAAGAGCTCGTATTACAGCATGCGTAAGGTTGCTATTGAAGAGCTGGAGGTAATTTTGGAATAATTTGGAATTTCTTGAGTTATCTTGAGAATATCTTGAGAATATGTGTTAATCAAAATAATCTTGATGTGCACTGTAACGATAATCTGTTAGAATGGTAGTGTCAAGAGTTGAAAAACGAGGTCTCAGAATTTGGTAGATGGTTACCTGAAATCAGGGTGTCGTAAAGGCATTGAGGGTTCGAGTCCCTCCCTCTGTTCCGTTCATTGACGTCTCCTTTATATTTATTATATTTTTCCGAGGTTTCGGCCTCGTTTTGGCGATGACAGGCGTAAAGTGATTTTCTCTCCAATGTATTTTCAAACTTTTCGGTTCGATTCCGGGCATCGCCGTTAATGACTACAAAAAAATAAATCAGAAAATTGATTTCTAATTAACACGCAAGGTAGTAGTCGTCTTGCAGTTGGAACGTAGCTCAGTTGGTGGAGCGATATGGCTATAAAGGGTCTGAAACGTAGGCAGGTTCGAATCCTGTCGTTCCAATTGCGATTTTAATTCGCAGAGAGGTCTTGAAAAGGTCGCACATCGTGTGGCTTTTTTTGATTGTTTGAAAAGGTGGTGATGGAAAATGAACGATAAACAGAAACACTTCGCTGATGAGTACATCATCAGTAGAAACGCAACACAATCCGCAATAAAAGCAGGGTATTCTGATAAAACAGCGAGATCCATAGGACAAAGATTGTTGACAAAAGTTGACATTTCTGAATACATCAAAAAACGTACAGAGGAGCTTTTTGATGAACGTTCAATGTCAATCGTAGAAGCCTTGGCAATCTCTGCTAGTATAGCTAGAGGGGAAACTCAACAAGGGTATTCTAAAAAAACTGTAAAGAATGATGAAGGTGTAACGGTGTCGGAAACGACTTATGAATTTACTCCGACAATTGAAGAAAGACAACGCTCTATAGACCACATATTCAGAGTGAATGGAGCATATTTAGAGAGAAAAGAAATCGAGATGTCTTCGGCTGTTCAATTCGTTGATGACATAGGAGTTGGTGATGAAGCGTAGAATGAGTGAGTTTATCCCAAAGGCTTTTTATTCTATGTGGCGTGCAGCATTCGATCCCAAAATCTTACATGTGGTTGAAAAGGGAGGGCGTGGTTCTGGCAAGTCCAGCGACATCGGACACGTTATTGTTCAATTGATTATGCGCTATCCAGTCAATGCGGTGTGTATTCGTAAGACAGATAACACATTAGAACAGTCGGTCTATGAACAATTGAAATGGGCGATTAGTGAGCAAGGGGTTAGTCATTTATTTAAGTTTAATAAATCCCCTTTGAAGATAACCTATATCCCAAGAGGAAACTATATTATCTTTCGTGGTGCACAGGATCCAGAGCGTATTAAATCCTTGAAAGACAGTCGCTTTCCGTTTGCGATTGGCTGGATTGAGGAGTTAGCTGAGTTTAAAACTGAAGATGAGGTAAAGACAATCACCAACTCACTTCTACGTGGAGAATTGGCTGATGGTCTTTTTTATAAGTTTTTTTACTCTTACAATCCTCCAAAAAGAAAGCAGTCTTGGGTGAATAAGAAATACGAGAGTGTTATACAGCCCCCTAACACGCACGTACACCATTCGACATACAAAGATAACCCTTTTATCGCCAAAGAGTTTATAGAAGAGGCAGAGGCTACGAAAGAGCGTTCAGAGAAGCGTTACCGTTGGGAGTATCTGGGCGAGGCTATCGGTTCGGGTGTAGCACCGTTTGAAAATCTGGTATTTCGCAAGATTACAGATGATGAAATGGCAAAGTTTGATAACATTCGGCAAGGTAACGACTTTGGTTATGCCAATGACCCTCTGGCTTTTGTAAGGTGGCATTACGACAAGAAGAAACGAGTTATCTACGCTATTGATGAGATTTATGGCGTGAAGATTAGCAACCGTGAGTTGGCTGACAGAATCCGTGAGAAAGGTTATCAATCTCAGATGATAACCTGTGATAGCGCAGAACCTAAGTCAATTGATGAATTAAAACTGCAGCTGAATATTCCACTCGTCAAAGGGGCTAAGAAAGGTCCTGATAGTCGTGAGTATGGAGAACGTTGGTTGGATGATTTGGATGCGATTGTGATAGATCCAGAACGCACACCAAACATTGCAAGAGAGTTTGAAAGCGCCGACTATGCAGTTGACCGTGATGGGAATCCCAAGCCTAAACTTGAAGAGGTAAATGACCACACAATTGACGCTACTAGGTATGCGTTTGAAGACGATATGAGACAACCAGGAATATCATTCTGGTAGGAGAAGGAGAAATGTTGAGTAATTGGTTTAAATGGTTAATCAGGCGGTTGTTGATTAAGAATACAACCCAAAATGAAATACTAGAGATTGAGATAAAAGAACATCAGAATTCTGAGAAAGTAAGCACGATGAAAGAGGCTTACAACTACTATCGAAATCGCACGGATATTCGAAACAAGAAAGTAGATGTGGACTGGCGGACGAACTCAAGGATTGAATTAGGATTGTTTAAGAAACTGGTAGACCAGAAGGTTGGTTATTTGTTTTCGAAACAGCCGACAATCTCGCTTGAGGGAGAAGAAACCCAAGCCTTTTTAGATAGCGTGTTTGATGAGGAGCTTTTATCTACGATTAAATCACTTGGTAAAGAAGCGGTGATGAAAGGGATAGCCTATGGCTTGCCTTATTACGACGAGAATGGACGTCTACGCCTGTTTAAAATCCCAAGCGAACAGATTATCCCTTTTTGGAAAGACGAGCGTCATTTGGAATTATCTGCCTTCGTGCGTGTCTATAATCAAGCAGTCTACGAAAGCGGAGTGAAGAAGACCAAAACCTTTGTTGAATACTACGATGAACAAGGAATTACAGATTATATCTGGACAGGTTCACACCTTGAACTCAATCCGCTATCCAAGGAGACCAAGGGGAATTTTTATTATGTCAACGCTGACGGTACACGGATTCCTTACACTTGGGAGAAAGTGCCTCTGATTCCATTCCGCTATAACGAGTATGAGGACGGTCTTTTAGTCCAAACCAAGTCTTTGATTGATAATATTCAACTTCAAATGTCTACTAACGCTGATATGTTGGCAGATATGCCGAAGCTGATTTATGTTTTGAAAAACTATCAAGGTGCAGACTTGGGCGAGTTCATGAATAATCTGAATAAGTTCCGCTCTATTAAGGTTTCAAGTGATGGTGGTGTAGATACCTTGCAAGCAGACAATGATACCAGCGGAGTTGAAGCGGATATCGAACGCTCTCGTAAGTTCTTGTATGAGGCTGCACGAGCCATTGATACCCAAGATGATAATCTAGGCAATGCCAGTGGTCAGGCTCTTAAATGGCGCTATACAGACCTTGATTTGGATTGTAATGAGTTGGAAAATGAGTTTCAAAAAGGTATCAAGCAATTCCTTTGGTTTGTAGAACAGTATGCAGCTAACAAAGGGGTAGCGTTTGATTCATCTAAATTTACTTATGTCTTTAACCGTGACATCATTTCAAATGAGTCTGAAGCGATTCAAGATTGTGTGAACTCAATCGGTATCTTAGACGACTTAAGTATTCGTGAGCAACATCCATGGTATCAACCAGAGGTTGAGAAACGATTGAAAGAACAACAGGAACAAGGACAAGATCCATACTCTCAGACTAATTTCAAAAAGGTAGACGAGGACCATGACGACCAAGGACAAGAAAAAGATAGATGAGTACTGGACTGAGCGAGCTTTACAACAGGAACAAAACGCTCAGATAGTTGCTGATAGGTACATGGCACAGATTGGCCAATCCTTGGCAGACTATAAACATCAGCTGAATTCTGAGATTGAGAAGTTTTATGCCAGGTATGCGGTTGATAATAAAATGACTCATGCAGAGGCCAAGCAATATCTGACGGATAAAGAGCGTAGAGAGTTTAAGCATGTAACTCTTGAAAGATTCCGTGAGATGGCTTTAAATCCTGATACACCGACACCTTTGTTGGACGCCTTGAGCTATCGCCATCGTATTAGTCGCAAGGAGGCTTTGCTTGCCGAAATTGAGCGTCTAACGGCTGAACTATATGGAAAGCCAGACGGCATACATGACAAAGTCACAGAGGCTCTGAGCGACGTCTACATCAAAGGTAAAATCCACCAAGCTAAGAACTTGGCTCATTTTGGAATCATAGAGAAACCGATATTGGGTGTCGATGCAGTTAAGCATAAGATGGCTAGTAACTGGAGTGGTAAAACATTCTCAACAAATGTGTGGGGGCATAATGCCACGGTTTATAAATCTATCAGTGATACAATCAATAAAGGCCTAACAGGAGGTTGGTCTATTGATAGAATGGCTAGGGCTCTTTCTGAGCGTACAGGGGTCGCCTATCATAGGGCTGATACGCTTGTCAGAACTGAAACGACCTTTTATAATAACCTTGCTACACTAGATACTATCAAGGAATTGGGTGGTGACCACTACGAAATTGTAGCGGTCTTAGACAGTCGTACAAGTGAGATTTGCAGGTTAGAAAATCACGAGGTTCATTCCATTAAGGAATATGAACCAGGTAGAACCGCACCTCCATTCCATGTCCGTTGCCGTTCTACTATCAGGCCTGCAGTTAAGTCTGATAAACCTAGTCCTTACTTTGATATCTTGCAAAACGACGGCTCAGTAAAACTAGCCACTGAGCAACGTTCTCTGGACAAAATCTTTGCAGGATGGGAGCGTGAAGGGGAAGCGATTAAAGAAAAACTGTTTGCGAAAGACAGGGAAAACATTAAAATTGATTTCTCTAAACTAACAGATAAAGAAATTAATAATCTTGATTTTGACGATCTTTTAAAATATTTTGATTGGGCAGCCGAACAAGATGCTCTAAAAGAAAAAGAAGAGAAAGCTGTTTTACAGGCACGAGAGGATAACGTTCCTTTAGCACGACGCGATTTAGTAAATCGTTTAGAAAAAAGGCTTCGAACAACAAATTTTGTTGATGTTTTTGGCGAGAAAAATGTACAAGGTCTTTTAAGAGAATTGCGTTTCTTCCCGAATGATGATTTTGTGCAGTCTCTTTACGGTTCTATTGATAAATTATCTTTTACTGAAGTAGGAGAAATGCGTTCCAATGTAACATTTACACAAGTTAATTTGGCGAAAAGCAATTTTGTTTACAACAAGAAATTTAATCAGAAGGCACATTCAGTCGTTCTTCATGAATTGACTCATGGCATCGATAATGTTGCAAGTTATTTTGGCGCCCCAGAATTGGGAGCTAAAGCATTTAGCAGTCAGTATGACTTGTACAACGTCATAAAAAAAGACATGGATGATTATATTTTTGGGGATATGAAACTCAAAAGAGGAGCATCTATGGACGAACAAAGAAAGTTCTTTGAACTTCGCCGGGCTAAAGTAAGAGATTTTAAATCGGAAATACTTGAACTAGCAAAGAAACTAGACCCGGAAATTCGTCCAGAATCAAATGCGGAGGTTGGTGCATTCGCTTCGGACATGATGAGTTCTTTCAGAAGTGCGGAATATGGTTCTCAACCTTTCAACCATTCGGATTCGTACTGGAAAGATAAAACCAATCGAGGAAAGGAGTTTCTTGCGGAATATACTCAAGCTCAAATGACACCTGAAATAAAATCGTTTTATGACAAAGTTTTCCCAAATTCTGTTAAGATATATAATGAAATATTCAAAGATATTTCAAAATTGCAGTTAGAAGACAAAAAACCGCTATCTTGGTGAGGAGGGTAAAATGTTTTTTTGGAAGAATGAAAAGATTTATAATCAATTCGAAGAGATCAGTAAGAGATACGAGGAGCATTTTGGAGAAGATTTTCCGGTATATCTGATAATTCCTTTTGAAGTTACGGAGGAAGTTATTTTAAAATATAATTCAGTCGTGGATTCGTGCATTAAGAAAAATGAAGCATTTGAAAAACCGATTGATTACGACGACAGGATTTATTAAGCACCTAGAGAAATCTAAGTGCTTTTCTTATGCTCTAACCGTATGGAATCCCGTACGGTTTTCTTTCGCCCTGGGCATGGCGTTAAAAGGCTTTTTTACTTTACCAAAATGCCGTGGTCGTTGCCACGTTAAACAAACGTACAGGAGGAAAAGAAATGAATCGTAAATTTTTGGAACAGTTAGGATTGACTGAAGAACAAGTTGAAGCAGTTATGTCTGAACATGGGAAATCAACACAGGACCTACAAGCAAAGGTGTCTGCTGCAGAAGATAATGCCAAGGGCTTGCAAGACCAGTTGGAAGAGCGTGATAAGGACATGAAACAGCTCAAGAAAGACGCTGAGGGTAATGCTGACTTACAACAAAAATATTCAGACTTGGACAGCAAGTACAAGACGCAACAGAAGGAACATGAACAACAACTCAAGACAATGCAACTAGATCATGCTATTGAAATGCAATTGAGCGGTAAGGTTCATGACGCTGGGATCGTGTCTAGTCTACTAGATAAGTCTAAATTGGGATTAGGTGATAACGGAGCGGTGACTGGATTAGATGAACAGTTGACGGCTTTGAAGGAATCTAAAGGCTTTTTATTTGCTCCAGAAAAGGCTGTAGAACCACACATCGCTGGTGCTAAGCCACAAGGGGCAACACAAGAAGAAACAGTTGCTAACGACCTGACAACGCAGATGATTAATGCGTTCACGTCAGATCTATAATCAAGAAATAGAAAAGAGGAACAGATATGCCAGCAACATTAAACTATGCACAATCTTATCAACAAGGTTTGCAAAAACGCTATAGTGAAAACGGACTGTTATTCACTCAGAAACTTTGGAACTCTCCATCCAACACACTTTTGAAGTTCACAGGAGCTAAAGAAGTGAAAGTGCCCCGTCTTTTGATTAAAGAAGGACGTAAGGACCGTACACGTCGTACCATTACGAATATTGACGCTAACTATGAAAACCAATGGGAAACATACACATTGACCAATGAACGTTACTGGTCAACGCTAGTAGATCCATCAGATGTTGATGAAGGTAACTATGTTACTTCAATCGCTAACATTACTAAAACCTTCAACGATACTGAAAAAGTTCCAGAAATGGATAAATTCATGGTATCTAAATTATTCTCACGCAAGAAAGCACTTGATACAGAAAGCAAACAAATTAAGTCTTTGAATTTGACTGAGGAAAACTTCCTCACAACATTTGATGAGTTGATGGAACAAATGGACGAAGCTGGAGTACCGGCAGAAGGTCGTGTTATTTTCTGTACACCAACAGTTAAACGCATGATCAAGAACATCAAGCAATTCGGTCGTACGGTTAATATCCACGGTCAAGGTACAGTGATTGACCGTTCTATTGGTCGTTTGGACGATGTGACGATTGAACCATCTATTCCATCTGACCGTATGAAGACCTTGTACAATTTCACAAATGGCGCTAAGGTTGACCCAACTGCTAAACAAATTCATTTCTTCTTGATTCATATTCCATGTATGGCGGCGCCACAAAAATATGAATTTGTAGGACTTGACGCACCAAGTGCTTCTTCAAGCGGTAACTACTTGTACTACGAACAATCTTACGATGATGTATTGCTATTCCAGACTAAACATGAAGGTCTAGCCTTTGTCGTCGCACCTTAAAGAAGGAGGATAGAAAATGTTAACAGTAAAAAAAGACAATCGTGTACTAGATATTGATGAACTAGAAAAAGTAACCTTCCTTGAAGATGGTTACGATGTGGTTGAAATCAAAGATGGTGAGTATGTAGTCGTAGAGCCAGCAACTAACGGACGTACTTACACTATTCAAGAGTACAATGCAGTAGTTGCAGAACGTGACCAAGCTCTTGCTGAACTTGAAAAACTATCTAAAAAATCCACTAAGGACGATAAGTAGAAAGAGAGGTTTTGCTGATGGATAAGATGACATTTGAAGAAATCCAGAAGCATAACGAAGATGCTAGACAAGCCTTGATTGACTTGTACGAACAACGTTATCCATGCTATCCAGACGAGTTAGTGGTCGATGAAGTCATGCAGAACATTCTTAACTACTGTAATCGTGAGGACTTTCCTTTAGAATTGCGATTTGTGGCCATTCAAATGGTTTATGTTGTTTGTAATCCTGACCAAGTTGTCCAAGGCAAGAATATTTCCGTTGGAGATACTCGTGTCGAATTGAGTAAGTCGGATGTTGCCAGACGAGCTGAAAGTGTTTTGTTAGACTTTACCAGTCAGCTACAGAGGTTCAGAAAGTTGAGGTGGTAGGATGAATATTAATGATGTCTTATCCCAGGCAACACCAAGCATTGAATGGACCTATGATAAAAAGATGGATGTGTTTGATACTGTAGAGGGTACGAAGCCTAACGGGGCTGATTTCGTAGAGTTCAAAGAAGTCTACAAGAAGGTCCCCTGTCGTGTCTCTGTTCGCAACTTAGTAAATACAGAGCAGAATGAAGCACATCAACTCAAGACAGAACACAAGATTTTCTGTTCGCCTAAATTTGCTATCAAAGCTGGTAGTAAAATGATTGTGGATGGTGTCAAGTACCTGACCAGTGAAGATCCAATGGTTTATGTCACACATCAAGAAATTGTGGTGAGACGGCATGAGTGGCTATGATGATAGTGATGTTCAAGAATTCTTGAAACGACTTGAACGAGCTCAAGCGATCATTGACTCTGAGTTTATGCAGGCTGCTAAAGATATCGGCCTAGCCTTTTTGAAAGAGGTTAAGGAACGAACACCAAAGGGCCTAACAGGTAAGCTCAATCAATCCTGGAAGATGGAAGTAAGCAAAAATGGGAATGTGTACGAGGTTGTCGCATTTAACCCTATGGAATATGCTTCTTTCGTCGAAAGCGGACACCGTCAACAAGTAGGGCGATATGTTCCTGCAATTGGTAAGCGCTTGGTCAACCCTTGGGTAGAAGGGCGCTTCATGATGAGACTGACAGAAGAACAGATTAAACAGAAAATCCCACAAATCACGCAACAAATCGAAGAGAGGCTAAAGGAGGAACTAGGTGGATTATAGTATTAGACCACTCGTCATCAAGCAACTCAAAGATGTGTTTGGGTGCAAGGTGTATGATGAACAAATCCAGCAAGGATTGAAAACACCTTGTTTTATTGTAGATGTGAAACCTGTGATTCGGAAGCGGTTGGCAAACCAAAACGATAAGCAGGTTTTTATTGTCTTGCTGCATTACTACACCGAAAAAACAACCGACTTGTACCAGAAGTTTGAGGAGATTGAAACGGTGTTTAATTCGCCTTCTTTTCGTTATTTAGGGGATAAGTACCCTATCAATGACTTGAAGGTGGAATACAATGCGAATGATTTGATATGCACATTTACAATCACTCGATACGTTCGATGGGTTGAAGAAGAACCGACAATGCAAATATTAGAAAGGATAGGTGAAACTTCTCATGGAAATGAATGAAGAAGTAGGTTATGTAACCGAACCAGTGCTACCAACCACTGAAGATAAATTTGGCAAAGAGGCGCTACTCAAGTATTTTGAAGATGATGCAACTTTGTTAAACATTTTGCTGGAAGATGACCAGTCATACTCACTAGCAGAAGTAAGACGCATTTTAGAAGACTGGAGAAAGGGTGTGGCTAACTAATGGCACAATGGACAGTACAGAATAAACGAGTTCCAAAGGCCTACATCAATTTTGTATCAAGAGATGATGTGATTATTCCTTTGGAAGACAATACGATTGCAGCAGTTATGATTGCTGGATCTTGGGGAGAACCTGGTGCTTTCACACTTGTTGACGGCACAAGTAATTTCCGACGACTATTTGGTAAACCGATTGATGAGCTTCTTCCGATTCGTGAAGCCTTGAAAGGGACTGGTAAGGTCCTTGTCTATAATGGTGTGAATAACACTGGGGTACAAGCGACGAAAACAGAAAGCGATATGGTCGTTACAGCTAAATACAAAGGATTAGCTGGTAACCATATCCATGTTATCTTCAAGAAACAAGTCGAGACTGGCTTTGAAGTGACGACTGTTTTCTTTGGTAAAGAAGTTGATAAACAAATCATCACAGCCTTGCCATTTAAGAACGATTATGTGAATGTAACGGGTACTCTAACGACAGAAGATAAAACAATCTTGCTTGAAGGTGGTACTGATGGTGCTACAACCAATTCAGAGGTTGAGGATTTTCTTGATGCACTCGATACTCAAGACTTCCGTGTCTTGGCTCTGGGTACTGACGCAAGCGCAACGAAAGCACTTGTCACAGCTCATATCAAGAAATGGCGTGACGCTGGTCGTTCAGTTATTGCAGTCTTGAATGATTACACGGATGCTGACGATGAAGGTGTTGTATCAGTCGGTAACGGGGTTACATTAAGTGATGGTACAAAACTGAGTGCTAAAGACTGTGTGTACTTCGTAGCTGGTAAGTATGCAGGAGCTGGCTTGCAATCTAATACATTCAAGTCTTATCCAGGCGCTATTGACTGTGAGCGTAAGAACGAAGCAGAGGCTGAAAAGCTCATCAATAAAGGTCAGCTTATCTTTGCCTATCGAAATGAAAAAGTTATTATCCTGTCAGATGTGAACTCATTTACTAGCTATACGGCAGAACACAGTCGTATTTTTGGTAAGAACAAACTTGTCCGCACTATGGATAATATCAATGCTAACGTCAAGTATATCTTTGAGAACTACTTCATTGGTAAAGTGCCAAACAACGTGAATGGTCGTGAGTTGTTTAAACAACGAATCATCACAATGGTCCTTGACCCACTTGCTCAAAAGCAGGCTTTGGAGTACAAGGCGAAAGATATCGAGATTTCACAAGGTATTACTAAAGAGTCTGTCGTGGTTAACTTGCCAGTTGTCTTGACAGATGCTATGGAAATCTTGTACATGACGGTTATCTGTGATTAAGAAAGGAGAAACTAGCTAATGGCTATTATGAATCAATTAGATGCTTTGTCTGCTAAAGAAGGAACGGTCTTCTTTACAATCAATGACAAGCAGTACGAACTAGCAGAGCTTATCTCTCTAGAAGCTAAAATTGAATACACAAAAGCTGATGTAACCCCTCTTAACTCTCGTATGAAGGGTGGTAAGATTGTCGGTGCAGAAGGTACAGGAACTGTGAAGATGTATTACCATCGTCCTGAGTTGAAGAAGATGGCTCTGGAATACGTTAAAAACGGCTTATTGCCTCGTATTGATATCAAGTGTACCAACGAAGATCGTACATCTCGTGCAGGTCGCTATACCATCGTTTTGAAAGGTGTTCTATTCAAAGAATCACTTATCTTTAAACTAGATGGATCAGCAGATGAAGTCATTGACGAAGAAACGGACTTCACATTCCAAGATTTTGATATCCTATCAGAATTCCAAGAAATTACATACTAACACAAGGAGGAAATAGTGGTGAGTGGATTACAAGCGTTTTTGAAACAAAATAAAAAAGGGGAAGAGACTAAGGATGTCTTGCTTCCTTCTTTTGAGGAACCAGTTAAAATTCGAGTGTTGAGCGCTCGTGAAGCGGACTTAATTAATGACCGTTGCTTTGTCAATAAGCCTGGTCGCAATGGACGCCAAGAGCGTGTTTTTGACGGTGTTAAATATAACCGTGAAATCTGTATTGCGTCTATCGTGGTTCCTGACCTTAACGATAAAGAATTGCAAGATTCTTATGGAGCGATGGGAGCATCTGAGTTATTCGGTACCATGTTTAACTGGGGCGAAAGCGCCTTGATTTTGGAAGCTGTAACTGAACTCAGTGGTATTAACCAAACTTTCCAAGACAAGGTTGACGAGGCAAAAAACTAATAAAAGAGGACGCGGAGGCACAACTTGCCTACTTCGCCCTCGTAAACTATTACATTCGCCCTAGTGAATTTGTGAATATGGATGTAGAAGAAAAAGCCTTTTTCGCTGCAGTCATGTACGAAGAGGCGAAACAACGTAAAAGAATGAAGAAGTGAGGTGATTCTATTGGCAAATATACAAACAACCATGTCTTTGACCGATAGAGTCACAGGCACTTTGAATAAAATCTATGCGACTATGGAGCGTGTCAAAAATGCAGGTTCTGGCATAGACAAAACTATGAAGGCTCAAGAGTCCGCTATGAAAAAAGCTGGTGATTCTGGCCAATATTTCGTCAATAAAGCTGGGCGAGTCATTGATATCAATGGTAGATTCATAAGTAGCGCAACGCTAGCAGCTGCAGGGCTCAAAAAAGAAGAACTAGCTCTAAGAGATTTAGGGAATGCATCGAATAATGCTTCTAACAAACTAAGTAGGTTAGTATCTTTGAAAGGTTTGTTAAAGACTGCTTTAGCTAGTATTGCGGTTGGTGCAATTACCAAGCAAGCTATAGGCATGTCAGACGAGTATGCCAATATGCACGCCCGTTTAGATATGATCCGTGACAGCACGCAGACGACAGAGGAACTGCAAAAGTCTATCTATACATCGGCACAGCGCACAGGTTCAGCCTATACAACCATGGCAAACGGTGTCGCTAAGATGCGGATGCAGGCTGGCGATGTTTTCCAAAACAACGGCGAAACAATTGCCTTTTTGGAAACCATGAACAAGTCATTTGTAGTCGGTGGTGCCAGTATCGAAGAACAAAAAAGCGCTATGCTTCAGCTTACTCAGGCTATGGCTAGTGGTAAGTTGCAGGGTGACGAGTTGCGTTCTCTTGCTGAAACTTCACCAGCCTTAATCCAAGCGATTGCAAACAAGCTAGGCGTCAGCCGTGGTGAGGTTAAAAAACTTGGAGCAGACGGGAAGATTACGGCCGACATTGTCAAAACTGCCATGCTGGATGCAAGCGAAGCGATTGATCAACAATTCCGCAACATGCCAATGACATGGGGCAGGGCATGGCAGAACTTCCTGAACTTTGTGACAAAGGCGCTTGAGCCAATATCGATTAAGATAAATCAGATAGTGAACTCGTCCGCCTTCCAACAATTTGCCCAAATTGTAGCCACGGTGCTTCAATATGTCGTTCAAGCGGTTATCTTTGCTATGGATATGATTGGGGCTGTTTTGAGTATGTTGGCGCCGATTGCTCAATTTGTCATTGACAACTGGTCTGTGATTCAACCGATTATTATTGCTGTGGCAATTGCTATAGGAACTTATATAGTCGCAATGAACGCAGCAAGTATAGCGACTAATCTATTTAGTATCGTTACAAACACTGCGAAAGCTGCAATGGCTGGTTTTAATGCAGTTATGGCAATGAATCCAATCATGTTGATTGTAATGGCAGTCATTATTCTTATCGGCCTCTTCTATGCTTTAGTTACATGGTTTAACAATCTTACTGGTGCAGCCGTATCAGCTACAGGAATCATCATAGGGGCTATATTTTACCTAGGAATGACCATTTGGAATATACTTCTTAGTATTGCCAATGCAGCTATTTGGGTGATTAATATGATGCTACAAGGCGTCTTTTGGTATGTGAATACCGCAATAGCATTCTGGATGTTTCTCTATCAGGCTATCTTAACTATTTTGATAGGCATTTTAGACTTTATTGACTGGTTTGTTACTGGTGCTGTTAACTTATGGAACGAGATGTCTTTTCAAGTTCAAAGTGCTTGGTATGATATCGCTCAAGGCGGTAAGTCTATGGCAGTTGCTATCGCAGGCTTTGTTGACAGTATGGTCAATAGTGTTATCAGTTCTGTTGAAGGGATGATTAATTCTGTCCTTAGCGGATTTAATAGCATGATTGGTTTCTTGAACGGCCTCGGGTTGAACATCAGCGCGGTTGGTTCTGTTTCACTTGGTAGAACTAATTTCGCAGGAGATGTAGCTAGTGCTATTGGAGATATGCAAAAGCCAGTCAAGAAAAGTTTTGAAGGTCTGCACTTGGCAGACGGTCTCAAACAACACAAAGCTAGTTTAGAAACTCCGCATCTTGACACTCCACAACTGGGTTATCTTGAACTAGGAGACCGAATGGGAGCCTTTAATAAAGGTTATGAAATCGGTCAAGGTATCGATAAGGCTGTCGGTGGTTTCTTCAAAGGAGCTGGAGATGCCAACGGTGCAGGAAATAATTTCTTGGGCGACCAAGGAAAAACACCTTACGAACTCAGTCCAGCTAGTTCAGCTCCTGGACAAGGCGACGGAGGAAAAGGTGGCGGTGGTCATAATCCTACTGGTGGTAAATTGGATAAAGTCGGCAAGATTGAAGATGAAATCAAACTGGACGATGAATACATCAAGTTGATTAAGGATGTTGCAACAATGAAGTGGCAACAGAACTTCATTACTTTGAAACCAGAGATTGTGACCAACATCGACTCCATTAACAACGCTGGCCAGTATGCCAACGTATTGGATGATTTGAATGCAACGATTGTAGACGCTTTGAATAATGGGGCTGACGGTCTCATGGCTTACTAGGAAGGAGGTAGCAGATGTTTATATTTATTGAAGGTATTAAATTGCCAGTGAATCCAGAAGAAATCAAGCTGGAGGACAAACAAGGAATTGAGACAGTCGCTATCATCGATACTGGTAATGTTCCGCTTGTCGGAAATCCAGAACTTCAATCGATTGAGTTTGAATCTTTTATCCCTAGCGGAAGATACGACGGAAATTACCAACGGAATAGCCGTGTTTCTCCAGAATCCTTTGTCTCTTCAATTCGTAAATTTAAGACTGAAGGCACTCCTATTCAATTAATGATTGGGGGTGCTTTTGGTTCTGCTATTAACGGTAAATTTCTAGTGGAACAGTTCGATGTCTCTACCAAGACAGGGTATGAAAATGACCTAATTTATAAGATTAAGTTCTTACAATATCGGTCTCATAAGCCACGAAAGGTCACCATAAAAGACAAGCAAGCGCTTGAGGCTACTAAAAAGAAGCCACAGGCGAAAGCTACGGAGGAACGTAGCGCCACAACAGAGAAACCTGCTCAAAAAAGCCATACGGTCGTGAGCGGTGATACTCTGTGGGGGATTGCTCAGACCTTTTACGGAGACGGCAGCCGATATACTGAAATCTACGAAGCCAACAAAGACAAAATCAAAGACCCTCATTGGATTTACCCTGGACAGGAGTTTGTGATACCATGATGCAATTATTCTATCAGAACAATAAAACTGGAGATACATGGGATTTAGCAACTGTTTCTGAAAAGGTCGAATTTAAGACAACTAGGAAAGGGTCGGCTTGGAGTGTGGAGATTACCTTGTACAATTCTACAAAAGTAGCTTTTGAATATGGTTCTCCGCTCGCTTTCAAGCTAGATGATAAAGAGGTATTCTTTGGTTATTTGACGAAAATCAAGTACGAAAAAGATACCAAAACAACCTTGACTTTTCATGATCAGATAAAGTACTTACTACGCAATATCAATTTCGTTGCCAGGGATAAAAACGTCAATCAAATCGTATCAGCAATCGCAGGAGATTTTGATTTGAAGATTGGGGAACTAAAGGCCCCAGCTGTGACCTTATCCCCTCAACTAAAGGAAGATAAGAAGGCTCTGGATATTATCCAAGAGGCCATGGATGAGACCTTGGTGCAAAGTGGAGAGTTGCTGGTCCTGTATGACAAGTTTGGAGAGTTGACACTAACAACTCCAAAAAACCTACCAATCCAGTACATTATCGGTAATGAATCCTTTATGTCTAGTTTTGAGTTTGAAGGTTCGATTGAGGATAGTGCTAATATTGTCCGCTTGATCCAAGAGAACAAAGAGACCAAGAAGAGAGAGGTCTACATTTATCAGGACAGCTACAATATCGGTGCTTGGGGAAAACTCCAGTACATGAAAAAAGTGGACGAGAAAGCAACTGAGGGGCAAATCAAACAATGGGGCGAAATGCTCTTGAAGATGAAAAACCGCCCCAAAGAAACGTTCAGTCTGAAAGCTGATATTGGAAGTATTGACTTTTTAGCAGGTCACGCAGTCTATGTGGATGTTAAGGATATTGAGAAGAAGGGATGGTATGTCATTGAAGAGGCAACTCATTCTTTCAGTGCAGAAAAGCACACGATGGAAATTAAATTATTCATGGCAGGAGGCGAATAGATGGAAGTGATAGAAAATCTAAAAAAATTGATTAGTAATTTCATTGAAAATCGCCAGTTTGCCAAGATAACAACTGGTGTTGTTTTATCGGTTTCTCCGCTCAAAATTCAATTGACCAATGAATTGATTTTGGATGATTCTATGCTTGCTGTCACATGGACCGATGAGGCATTGGATCCTGAGTATGTCGGCCAAACCCTTCATCTCATCAGACAAGATGGTGGAGGGTTTTATTATGTCTTGTACAAGAAGATTTTCCACTACAAGCGCAAAGTGAAAGGGGGTTCTGATGAATGAGCACTCCTAAAACAAACTTTTTAAACATCGCTAAAAATGTTGTTGAAGCTAAGAAACAGCCTAGCTTAACACTGGATGAAACCAATATCTTGTTGGAAACAGATGGCATTCACGCTTTGAAGCAATCCATCAGACGCATGCTGACGACTGAACGGTTCATCCATACGATTTATGACCATCGTTACGGTGTCGAATTAGACGCTTTATTTGGTGGGGATATGGATTATGCCCAGATGGATATTGCACGACGCATAAAAGAAGCCTTGTATGAAGACGACAGGATTCATGAGGCTCATTCTTTTTCTACTAAGGTAAAGAAAGATGAATTTTATGTGCAGTTCATGGTTGATAGTGATTTTGGAACATTTGAAATGGATTTGGAGGTGAAACGATGATAAAGGTAAAAACATATCCAGAGATTTTAGAGGATATGCTGGCCTTGTTTGATGATAAGTATGACAAAAGACAAGGATCTGTCTTGTACAATCTAGTAGCGCCTGCTGCTCGAGAAGTTGCCATTCAGTACACGGTCTTAAAATCGTATGAGGAAGTTAACTTTTTAGATACGAGTACAGGAATCTTCCTAACTCGATTATGTAGGCAGTTCGGAGTTGAGCGTTTGCCAGCTACGGCATCGGTTCGATTGGTTCAATTCAAGCAGGAAATCCCGCTTGGAACTCGTTTCAGTGTGGTTAATAGTGAGTATAACTTCCGTGTCTTAGAACGTCGCTCTGGATTTGAGTATAGTGTAGTAGCTGAACAGGTTGGCAATGCTCCCAACTATGTAAGAGGTCAACTCATCAACATTGATGTGTTGAATGGTTTTAAAGGGGCAGAAATCGGCTCTGTTATCGTCGTAGGCGAAGATGAAGAGACGGATAAACAACTCCGTAAGCGTACCATTGAGTACTTAAAAACACCGACTTTAAACGGGAACATCGCCCAATACAAGAAGTGGGCCAGCGAGTTTGTTGGTGTTGGTTCAGCACTTATTGAACCGCTCTGGAAGGGTGAAAATACTGTACGTGTATCTATTACAGACGCTGACGGTAACGAAGCTAGTTCAGAACTTGTAACTAAGTTCAAGAATTACTTAGACCCTGAACCAAGTGGCCACGGGTTAGGCGTTGCTCCGATTGGTGCTTATGTGACAGTGCAGTCTGTAAGTGGCTACAACGTTCGTATTACTGCAACTATCAAGATTGATGAAGATGTAGACATTGAAACAATCAAGAATGAGGCGAAATCCCAACTCATTAAATACTTACGTGAAGAAGCATTTGAAGAGAAAGAGGTTCGAAACTATAAAGTTGCCACAATCATTGACAGAATCAATGGGGTTCGAGATGTGGACCGTATTTTGTTGAACGACAGGGAACAAAGTATTGAACTTTCTACCAACATGCTTCCTAAACTAGCGGAGGTAACTATCAATGTCACAAGTTAGATATCGTATGTTATCGGCTTTGCCAGAGGTCTTAGATCCAACCATCAATGATTTATTTGAAACTGAGATTCCAGAGCTGGAATTGATTACAGACTTAATCTTTGATACCAGGCGGTTGATGTTGTTGCCAGAAGCGACGGAAGACTGGATTACCCGTTGGGAAAAGGCCCTTCAGGTAAAACCAAAAACAATTGATTTGGAAGAACGAAGGCGGTATCTAATCACTTTAATTTCTTCCAAGATTAAAATCAACTCAGTGAGTTTACAAAAAATTACAAAGATCTTTACGAATGTCAACAACTTAGTAACGGTCAAGGGTTCAGCGGTACATATCCGATTTTTAGGAGAACTGCCGACTGGATATTTGAACCGTTTTTTAAAGTATGTGCGTGAATTGATTCCTGCTCATTTAGGAATCCAATTCTCGGTTGAAGCGCCAATGATGAACGCGATTTATGTTGGTGCTCACACATTCAGAGACATTCGTTCGGTTCGATTTGGATAGGAGGAAATAAATGGGATATTTTATCCAACCTATTGTGACCGATAAAGCAATCAGCGAAACGGCCCTAGCAATTCAAAATAGAGAACCACTGGTCTTTACTCGCATAGCTTTGGGTAGCGGACGGCATCGGACGGACATTGGCAAGAAAAACAATATCGTACAAGTTGTTCATTCTTTGCAAGTGGCACAGTCTTTATCGACTGATGTAGCTGATACTATTCGTCTTACAGCACGGTTTGATAATTCACAGATCGACCGTGAAATAATTGTGAATGAAATCGGTGTGTTTGCAAAACGTGGAAATCATGAAGAGTTCATGTATATGTATACCTGGGCAGAGCAGGGAGATGTGATTCCTCCTAAAACATCTGCTTATGTATATCGAGATTATGACTTCAACACGACTATTAGCAAGAATAGTCAGATTACCATTCAATACAATGCGACTAACTTGGTTTATGCGACTGTCCCTGAATTGAAGGAGACAGAAAGAAAGTTACAAACCAATATCGATAATCACATTAGAGATTCTCCACGTCACGTTTCTGACCAGGAGCGAATACGTTGGAATGGGAAAGCCGATGCAACCCATCGTCATAGGGTATCTGATATCGATGGTCTTGAAGCGATTATCGGTAACCAAACAACAAATAAAGCGAATCAAGCAGACCTTACTGCTCACATTCAAAACCAAAACAATCCACACAGTGTCACTAAGCAACAAGTGGGGCTAGGGAATGTCACGAATGTTGAGCAAGCAAGTAAGCAAGATTTTAACAATCACGCAACTAATCATAACAACCCTCATAGCGTCACAAAGGCGCAGATTGGATTGGGAAACGTGACAAATGTGGAACAGGCTAGTAAGCAGGAGTTTAATGCTCACGCTACTAATCGTAACAATCCGCATAGTGTGACGAAATCCCAAGTTGGGCTTGGTAACGTAGATAACATCAGACAAGCAAGTTATGAGTCAGTAGAGGCTTTAAAGCGTGAGTTCCAGGAGCACGAAGATAGACTAAATGCTATCGAGTACATGTTCTTGCAGAACGACTTTACTGCTCCGATTCGTACGGAAGACGGTACAGAACATACCTTACTTGCTGATGAAAACGGTCATGTAATTGTTGCAGATTGGAAATATAGAATGGAGGTATAACATGGCAGTAATTAGTACACAGACACGAAAAGTAACTGATTTGCCACAAACATATCAGGTCAATAACTCGGACAACATCATGATTCATGATGGTCGAGGGTTGAAGAAAGTATCTGTGCAGACTTTTAAAAACGGAGTGAGTCCAACTCCCACAACAGCAACAGCTGGTTCAAACGGAGTTGTCAGACCTGATAACTCAACGATTACAGTCGATAGTTCGGGTGTTCTACGAGTAAACAGGTCAGCCCTTGGGATTCCAAGTACACCGTCCGAAGTAGTTGCACACAAGATGATTAACCAAAATGGAAATCAACAAATGAAGTATTGGTATGGGTCAAAGGCACAATATAATGCAATTAGCACGAAAGACCCGAACACAATCTATGATGTGTATGAACAATAGGAGACAGTATGGCTACAAGAGAAGGAATCTATGTCGGAGGACATGAGATTGTAGAACGATATGTTGGTTCGAGATTGGTGTGGGAGAGGTGGGTATTTATAAAACAAATAGACATCTCAGAAGAAGTTTCAATCAGTGGCGGCAGCGGATTAACAGTTTCTTTGGAAAAGGAACGGACTGGATATAGTTATAGTACAGGTCGTTGGGGAAATGGTAAGCTAATCATTGCAGGTCGAACAACATTAGTCAAGTCAGCAACAGCAGAAATCTATACTAATAGCTGGAACAACAGGTCTTACTACAAAATTACTCTAGAGTTTTACAATTCAACAGATAAAGATCAATTTTTGTCTAGTCGTAACTATCGTGGTCTTCAATTTTATTCTAAAGAGAAAAAGAGGTAATTTAACATGGAATTTGTATTAGTAAATAAATTTTTTAGAGTTGGCAAGACGGAAGTCTCTATTCAATGTGACAAGCCGTTGACTTTTTTCACTCGTGAGTTAGAGGGTGACCGTTTGGGTGATACGGATGAAACACTCATTGAAGCAGTTAAAGATGTGCTACGAACTGAGCTTGACCCAACTAGCGCCATTGTCAAAAACCAAGAACAATTGGCTAAAACGACTGCAGCACTTGAACAAGCCAATCAGCTTATGGAAGGTATGCAGAAGGTCAGCTTGCATAATACTGATGATATCGAGGAAATCTTTGCACGCTTGGAAGTGCTTGAGAAACACAATGGTATTGAGCACGAGGATGAAGCAGAGGGACATGAAGAAACACCTCACGTTGCTGAAACAGAAACACACCCTGCTGAACCTGCTCCAGCAACTCAACCAGCGCAACCAACTACTGAACAACCAGCAGCAGAAGTGCCTACACAACCTGCACCAGCAGTAGAACAACCAACAGAAAGCGAGACAGAACATGAAATTTCTACACCGACAAGCGAAGCGAGCACTAGTGAAAGCAATGGAGGTATCAACAATGAGTAAAATTACATTAGACCAAGCTAAAATCGACATGTACATTAACCTGCTAAAACGTGGAGCGATTGACTTTTCATTTGTTAACAAGCGCTTCAAAGATCGTGTGCGCAAAGAATTGGAACGACTTGGGTTGAGCCATTTAGCGAACTAGCGAGGTATCTATGGACGTCTTACAATCAACAGAACATTTCTTCATGAACGTTTTGCCAGTTGCCACACCAATCGTCATTGCTTGGTTGGGCTATAAAATGCCGAAGAAAACCAAGGAACAGACAGACCAAATCATTTCAGAATTGAATGATGTTAAAGGGAAAATCAAAGATGTCCAAGAAACTGCATGCGACAGCAACACTAAAATTGATGAAGTACAAGCCAAGTTAAAACTACACGACGAAGCGCACCTTGTTACGATGAGGATGCGCCTTGATCGTGATATTCGCAGAGCTATCCGTCGTGGTTTTACAACCAAGGATGAGTTCTATGTAGTTGAGAATATGCACAATAGCTATAAGGCTTTGGGTGGCAATGGCTACATTGACCACTTGTACAACAATTTTGAAGCATTGCAAATCAGAGATGACATCTTAGTTGAAGATGAGAAAGGGGCGCAGAATGGTCTGTAATCTCAATACGACCAATCTTGCTCAAGTGGATGGCGGTTACCTCATCAAGCAGGGTGATGTAGCTTCTACCTTTGGATTTGTCCTCTTAGACGAAGACTATCGAGCCGTTTCCTCTCTGGATGGGGAGGTGGCGGTTGTTAGTCTGACCATGGACAAGCACCAATGGAAGAAGAAGGTGACTGTCACGAACTCAAGCGTGAACTTTAATCTGGATGCTATCTTGCCAGTCGGAAAATACCGCTTAGAGATTAGCGCTGGCGGATATATTTTTCCAAGCGATAAGGCTACTCATATCAAGATAGTGGCTTCAGATAAAGAATTGGTCACAGAGGAAGTCCATGCTCTCAAGGAGCTGGATATCGCAAAGGAAGTTGAAAAACAGCTTGCAGAACGACCTGTAAGCGAAGGTGGAGCATGTCCGGAAATTCCAGACCTGCTCTTTTTTTATAATATTGGAAAGGTATGAAAACAATGGACACAACAAAATTAACAGCATTCGCACAAGCGGTTGGAGCAGATATCAAAGAAGTTAAACAAAGCGTCAGCACTAAAGTAGAAACGTCAGCAATGACGCAAGCTATCTCACAGGCAGTGACTCAAGCTAAAACGGAAGTTAAAGCTGAAATCTTGGGTGAGTCAGTGCCTGAAAATCTTGACACACTGAAAGAAATTGCGGACAAAATCACAAATATGGGAGAAGACGCAAACGGTGCACTTTTAGGTAAAGTAACAGAAGTAAGCGGGCGTGTAGACCAGATTGCTAATCTTGATTTAGTAGCGACATATAACCAAGCGAAAGCGTGAAGCCTATGAATAACCTTGAAAATCTAGCAACGGAAATCGGTAAGGATATCAAGGATATCAAGACACGCTATGCGACTAAAGAAGAAATGCACGAAGCGACTGAGATTGACTACTCACAGATCGTGACTACTGATGAGCTGGAGGCAAAACACTACCTCACGGCTCATCAGAACATTTCTCATCTGGCGACTAAAGAAGAAGTTGGTAGGAAAGTAGATAAAGCTGATTTTGACTTGCTTAAAAATGACGTTGTTAAGCATGACGAATTAGCAGGACGGAACTACCTGACAGCGCACCAGTCTCTTGCTGAATATGCCAAGAAATCGGAATTGTACAATGACAGCGAGGTTAAGAGACGACTTACCTCGCTTGAAGCTAAGCAGGACAAGGACACTGTCTACAACGATAGCGAACTCAGGAACCGTATTTCACTGCTTGAAAGAAAGCAAGATAAAGATACGGTTTATGACGACACTTTGGTTAAGCAGAGGATTTCAGCGCTTGAGAACAAGCCTAATATCGACGTCTCAGGCTTCGTTACCAAAAGCGAACTAGCCAGCAAGAATTACCTTACAAGCCATCAATCCTTGTCGGGTTATGCCTTAAAATCGGAGTTATACAATGACATCCCTATCAAGGCGCGTCTGAATGCCTTAGAAAACCGTCCAACATTTGACTCACTTACTCCGACTCAAAAGAATAGCTTAAGAGGTCCCCAAGGACCTGCAGGTCCAGCAGGCGAACGAGGTCATATATTGTTTGCAACTGTCAGAATGGAAGGTACTTATAGAAACAACGTAACAAACAACGTGAAAATATTTGTTGAGGTTTATTATGATGGTCAAAAACTTACTAATGGGTTTACTTTAAAAATTAAACATAAAGGCGGTAACAATACTGATTGGGGTGGATTCTTCACTAGAAATTATACTGCAAATGGCGAAGTTTTAAATTACGATTGGGGTAATCGTGAACAAAATGGCACACCATTAGAAGTCATAGTTGTAATCGAATACCAAGGTATGAGTACAACTGCAAGCACACGATTAGAAAATGTCAAAGACGGTTTACCAATCAACGAAAATTTAATTCCAGATTCTAATATCGGGATTGGGTACAGCAAAACAACGTGGGAAGATAAAGTATCTAACAGTGGGTTGAATTTCCATACTGGACACGCTATTAACAATTTAGGTAGAGGATTGCATATTTATGGTACGCCTAATGCGGACTATAAAGGTTTGTCAAGTGTGCCTTTCAATCTAGTAGCTAAACGTGGAGACAAACTCACTCTTTCAATGGATTTAGGAAAAGACGCTTTGACAGAAAATTCAACGTTACGCTTAGGTTTGCATTATATGACGTCAAATAATCGAATAGCGGAACAGGGATGGCAGGATGTAGATTTAGCAACTCAAGGGTTTGAAGTCAGAAAATACAAACGTATTTCAAGAACATTTACCGTTGGGGCAGATATAGCTTATTGTCGTGTCATGGTTTTTGCAACGACAGGACGATTAATTAATTTTTACATCGACAACATTAAATTAGAACGAGGGGAAGTTGCTACAGCGTGGTGTCCAGCTTATAAAGATTTACGAGGCGCGGACGGTCCTAGAGGAGCAGATGGAGCACCAGGGCAGAACATTATCAATCAGAATGGTGGGCAACCGATGAAATATTGGGCTGGAACTGCAGCGCAATATAATGCGATTTCAAACAAAGACCCGAATACTATTTACGACGTGTATGATAGATAGAAAGGAAATGTAACATGTCACAATTTAATGAACTGATTATTGCTTTTGCTACAGGATTCTTAGCAGTAGCAGTAGGAAACATTGTAAAAGCAGTGAAAGATTATCTTTTGCGTAAAGGCGGAGAAAAGGCGGTAAAAATCGCTGAAATCCTAGCCAAAAACGCTGTACATGCAGTTGAGCAGGTAGCAGCTGAAACAGGCTACAAAGGTGATGAAAAGCTGGAGCAAGCTCGTGATAAAGTCCGAGCTGAACTTACAAAATACAACATCAGCATGACTGACAAGGACCTAGATACCTTTGTAGAATCAGCAGTGAAGCAGATGAACGACGCTTGGAAGGAGTAGACATGTCTAAAAAACAAGAAATGATTCAATTCTTCATCGATAAAGCTAACGCTGGCGATGGAGTGGATAATGATGGAGCTTATGGCTTCCAGTGTGCCGACGTGCCTTGTTATGGGCTACGTCATTGGTACGGCGTGACCCTTTGGGGCAATGCTTATGATTTGCTTGAGTCAGCACGTTCACAAGGCCTAAAAGTCGTATATGGTGCTCAATATCCTAAGGCTGGTTGGTTCTTCGTTAAGAACTTCGTGGCAGGAGATGGAGTGAATTATGGCCATACTGGTCTTGTCTACGAGGACTCTGACGGCTCTACAATCAAGACTATTGAACAGAATATTGACGGGAACGCTGATTTCTTGGAAGTCGGTGGACCTTGTCGCTATAACGAGCGCTCTGTTGATTCGATTGTGGGATATATTGTGCCGCCTGAAGAGGATGAATCAGGCTGGAAGCATGATGACACTGGCTGGTGGTGGCGTCGTAAAGACGGTTCATATCCAACATCTAAATTTGAAGCAGTAGATGGAAACTGGTTCTATTTCAACGATAACGGCTATATGTATGCGAATCAATGGCTACATCATACAGACGGCTATTGGTATTGGTTCGACAAAGATGGATACATGGCCAATAGCGGATGGAAGAAGATCAATGGCAAATGGTACTATTTCAATCGTGACGGTGCTATGCAGACTGGCTGGGTTAAATACTACGAGAAGTGGTATTACCTCAATTCAGAGAATGGAGATATGGTATCGAACACTTTCATACCATACAATGGCGGATACTACCTCATGCTTGAAGATGGTCGCTTAGCTGAGAAAGAAAGCTTTAAAATTGAGCCAGACGGCTTAATTACTACGAAATAATTTTTAAAAAATAAAATGAAAGGAAAACTTTTCTAAAATGGTATCTACCGCAGGCTCATGCTTGCGGTTTTTTGTTTGCTCTGAATCAAGAAAACATCTAACTAACCGACATTGATGTCGGTCAGCAAAATAAATGGTTTGCCTGAAAAATCGACTTGTTGTCATCAACAATTAGCTTTATAAAGCGCTTGGTTACCAATTTTGTTGACGTTAACAAAATTAGATTTTGTATTTCTATTTTGCAAAAACACGCATTTTGAACGATTAGAAACAGAAATCACAATCCTATTGTTCAAAAAAGCGTTTTCTTGAAAAATAGGGAGGGAGAATCGTGTTGCATTATTGTCAAAAACGGTGTTTTGTTAAAATTTAAAAAATAATGATTTTTTCATAACTTTTTATCTTTTTTTACGAATAGATAAGTAAGGAGGAAGAAAACATGAACATTTTAAACATTGAACTTACGAGTGTAGAGCAGACAGACTTAGGTTTTGAACATTGGGTAGATGTGACTTACCAGGTGCCAATTTTGAAAAATAAGTACACGGTCAAGCTGTTACTTCTTATGGAATTCAAGGTAGAGGACCAGGAAGTAATTGAGTACCTGGTCAGCACTTGGAAGTATCGTGATCTCGTGCTGCATTCATTGCAGATGTATGAGATGGAAAAAAGAAATAATTTTACTATCCTTTATTGAAATGTTGGTAGTCCTTCTGATTATCAGTGTTCTCCTCTTACTCTTTGTACCAAATTTGACCAAGCAAAAAGAAGCGGTCAATGACAAAGGAAAAGCTGCTGTTGTTAAGGTGGTGGAAAGCCAGGCAGAGCTTTATAGCTTGGATAAAAATGAAGATGCTAGTCTAAGTAAGTTACAAGCAGATGGGCGAATCACAGAAGAACAGACTAAAGCTTATAAAGAATACCATGCTAAACAAAATACCAGTCAAACCGTTGCAGATTAAGGCCTTTACCATGCTGGAAAGCCTCTTGGTTTTGGGCCTTGTGAGTATCCTTGCCTTGGGCTTGTCAGGCTCTGTCCAGTCCACTTTTGCGGCGGTAGAGGAGCAGATTTTCTTTATGGAGTTTGAAGAACTCTATCGGGAAACTCAAAAACGCAGTGTAGCCAGTCAGCAAAAGACTAGTCTGAACTTAGATGGGCAGACGATTAGCAATGGCAGTCAAAAGCTGACAGTTCCTAAAGGAATTCAAGCACCATCGGGACAAAGTATTACATTTGACCGAGCTGGGGGTAATTCGTCCCTGACTAAGGTTGAATTTCAGACCAGTAAAGGAGCGATTCGTTATCAATTATATCTAGGAAATGGAAAAATTAAACGCATTAAGGAAACAAAAAATTAGGGCAGTGATTTTACTGGAAGCAGTGGTTGCTTTAGCTATCTTTGCCAGCATTGCGACCCTTCTTTTGGGACAAATTCAGAAAAATAGACAAGAAGAAGCAAGAATCTTGCAAAAGGAAGAAGTTTTGCGTGTAGCTAAGATGGCCCTGCAGACAGGTCAAAATCAGGTAAACATAAATGGAGTTGAGATTCAGGTGTTTTCTAGTGAAAAGGGATTGGAGGTCTACCATGGTTCAGAACAGTTGTTGGCTATCAAAGAGCCATAAGGTCAAGGCTTTCACCTTGTTGGAATCCCTTATTGCTCTTATTGTCATCAGTGGGAGCCTACTCCTCTTTCAAGCCATGAGTCAGCTCCTCATTTCAGAAGTTCGCTACCAACAGCAAAGCGACCAAAAGGAGTGGCTCCTGTTTGTGGACCAGTTGGAAGCAGAATTAGATTGTTCGCAATTCGAAAAAGTGGAGGGGAATCGCCTCTATATGAAGCAGGATGGCAAGGAAATTGCGATAGGTAAGTCAAAATCGGATGATTTTCGAAAAACTGATGCTAGTGGACGGGGTTATCAGCCTATGGTTTATGGACTCAAATCTGCGCAGATTACAGAGGATAATCAACTGATTCGTTTTCGTTTCCAGTTCCAAAAAGGCTTAGAAAGGGAGTTCATCTATCGTGTGGAAAAAGAAAAAAGTTAAGGCAGGTGTTCTCCTCTATGCAGTCACTATGGCAGCCATCTTTAGTCTTTTGTTACAATTTTACTTGAACCGACAAGTCGCCCACCATCGAGACTATGCTTTAAATAAAGAAAAGCTGATTGCTTTTGCCATGGCCAAACGAACCAAAGATAAGGTTGAGCAAGAAAGTGGGGAACAGATCTTTAATCTGGGTCAGGTGAGTTATCAAAACAAGAAAACAAGCTTGGTGACAAGGGTTCGTACACCTAAGAGCCAATATGAATTTATCTTTCCTTCCGTCAAAATCAAAGAAGAGAAAAAGGATAACAAGGAGGAGATGGTGACTGATCCAAGCGAAAAAGCAGAGAAGAAAAAATCAGAAAAGAAAGAGAATTCCTAGCCAATCAAACTACTTTGTGCTAAACTAAAAATATGAAACATGATTTTAACCACAAAGCAGAAACTTTCGATTCCCCTAAAAACATCTTCCTTGCAAACTTGGTTTGTCAAGCAGTCGAGAAACAGATTGATCTTCTATCAGACAAAGAAATTTTGGATTTCGGTGGAGGGACGGGTCTGTTAACCTTGCCCCTAGCTAAGCAGGCCAAGTCTGTAACATTGGTAGATATTTCGGAGAAAATGCTGGAGCAAGCTCGTTTGAAAGCGGAGCAGCAAGACATCAAGAATATCCACTTTTTGGAGCAAGATTTACTGGAAAAACCCTTGAGGCAAGAGTTTGATCTCATTGTTGTTTGTCGGGTTCTTCATCATATGCCTGATTTGGATGCGGCTCTCTCACTGTTTCATCAACATCTGAGAGAAAACGGACAACTTTTACTTGCTGATTTTACCAAGACAGAAGTTAACCATCATGGATTTGAATTGCCTGAACTGGAAAACAAGCTAGCCCAGTTTGGTTTTTTGAGCATTGATAGTCAGATTCTTTACAGCGCTGAAGACCTGTTTCAAGGAAATTACTCAGAACTCTTTTTAACAGTAGCCCAAAAATCACTCGCCTAGTCAGGGAGTGATTTTTCTATAAGGATGGAAAAACGCAGGGAAATTTGATAAGATAGGAATATGGATTTTGAAAAAATTGAACAAGCTTATACCTATTTACTAGAGAATGTCCAAGTCATCCAAAGTGATTTGGCGACCAATTTTTATGACGCCCTGGTGGAGCAAAACAGCATCTATCTGGATGGTGAGACTGAGCTAAATCAGGTAAAAGAGAACAATCAAGCCCTTAAGCGTTTAGCGCTTCGCAAAGAAGAATGGCTCAAGACCTACCAGTTCCTCTTGATGAAGGCAGGGCAAACAGAACCCTTGCAGGCTAATCACCAGTTTACACCGGATGCTATTGCTTTACTTTTGGTGTTTATTGTGGAAGAGTTGCTTAAAGAGGAGGAAATTACTATTCTCGAAATGGGTTCTGGGATGGGAATTCTAGGCGCTACTTTCTTGACCTCGCTTGATAAAAAGGTGGATTACTTGGGAATGGAAGTGGATGATTTGCTGATTGATTTGGCGGCTAGCATGGCAGATGTAATTGGTTTGCAGGCTGGCTTTGTCCAAGGAGATGCCGTTCGTCCACAAATGCTCAAAGAAAGCGACGTGGTCATCAGCGACCTACCTGTCGGCTATTATCCTGATGATGCCGTTGCGTCGCGCCATCAAGTTGCTTCTAGCCAAGAACATACTTACGCCCATCACTTGCTCATGGAACAAGGGCTTAAGTATCTCAAGTCAGACGGATACGCTATTTTTCTAGCTCCGAGTGATTTGTTGACCAGTCCTCAAAGTGATTTGTTGAAAGGCTGGTTGAAAGAGGAGGCAAGTCTGACTGCCATGATTAGTTTGCCTGAAAATCTCTTTGCTAATGCTAAACAATCCAAGACCATTTTTATCTTACAGAAGAAAAGTGAAATAGCAGTAGAGCCTTTTGTTTATCCACTTGCTAGCTTGCAAGATGCAAGTGTTTTAATGAAATTTAAAGAAAATTTTCAAAAATGGACTCAAGGTACTGAAATATAAAATAGATTTTGTTATAATAGATGAAAACGCTTAAAAAGGGGTATCATGTTATGACAAAAACAATTGCAATCAATGCGGGAAGTTCAAGTTTGAAATGGCAATTATACTTAATGCCAGAAGAAAAAGTATTGGCGAAAGGTTTGATTGAACGTATCGGTTTGAAAGATTCAATTTCAACTGTAAAATTTGACGGCCGTTCTGAGCAACAAATTTTGGATATTGAAAATCATACACAAGCCGTTAAAATTTTATTGGATGACTTGATTCGTTTCGATATTATCAAGGCTTATGATGAAATTACAGGTGTTGGTCACCGTGTTGTTGCAGGTGGAGAATATTTCAAAGAATCAACAGTCGTTGAGGGAGATGTTTTAGAAAAAGTTGAAGAGTTGAGCTTGTTGGCTCCTCTCCACAATCCAGCCAATGCAGCAGGTGTTCGTGCCTTCAAGGAATTGTTGCCAGACATTACCAGTGTAGTTGTTTTTGATACTTCATTCCACACAAGTATGCCAGAGAAAGCTTATCGCTATCCTCTACCAACAAAATATTACACAGAAAACAAGGTTCGTAAATATGGTGCCCACGGTACAAGCCATCAGTTTGTAGCAGGAGAAGCTGCAAAACTCTTGGGACGTCCATTAGAAGACTTGAAATTGATTACTTGCCACATCGGTAATGGTGCTTCTATTACAGCCGTTAAAGGTGGTCAATCTGTCGATACTTCAATGGGCTTCACTCCACTTGGTGGTGTGATGATGGGTACTCGTACAGGAGATATTGACCCAGCTATCATTCCTTATTTAATGCAATATACAGAGGACTTTAACACGCCTGAAGACATTAGTCGCGTCCTTAATCGTGAATCAGGGCTTATGGGTGTTTCAGGTAAATCTAGTGATATGCGTGATGTAATTGCTGCTATGGAAGAAGGGGACCACGATGCCACTTTGGCTTATGAAATGTATGTTGACCGTATTCAAAAACATATCGGTCAATACCTTGCAGTCTTAAATGGAGCAGATGCTATTATCTTTACTGCAGGTATCGGTGAAAATGCAGCAAACGTACGTGAAGATGTTATCTCAGGTATCTCTTGGTTTGGCTGTGATGTTGATCCAGAAAAGAACGTCTTTGGCGTGACAGGAGACATCTCAACAGATGCAGCTAAAATCCGTGTATTGGTTATTCCAACAGATGAAGAGCTAGTTATTGCCCGTGACGTTGAACGCTTGAAAAAATAAGTAAAACTAGTAAAAATATTCCGTACAAGGAGTTGGGAAAGTGATTTTTCCAGCTTCTTTTTCTGATGAAATTGTGCAAAACCTTGCTATGATTGGCTTTTTTGAAAAATATGGTATAATAGTAGTAATTTAATAGATGGAGTTGAGTTTTGAAGAAAAACTTTCGTGTAAAAAGAGAGAAAGATTTTAAGGCGATTTTCAAGGAGGGGACAAGTTTTGCCAATCGCAAGTTTGTTGTCTACCAACTAGAAAATCAGAAAAACCATTTTCGAGTAGGTCTATCAGTTAGCAAAAAACTTGGGAATGCCGTCACTAGAAATCAAATTAAGCGACGAATTAGACATATTATCCAGAATGCAAAAGGGAGTCTGGTAGAAGATGTCGATTTTGTTGTCATTGCTCGAAAAGGAGTCGAAACCTTGGGATACGCAGAGATGGAGAAAAATCTACTCCACGTATTAAAATTATCAAAGATTTACCAGGAAGGAAATGGGAGTGAAAAAGAAACTACAGTTGACTAGTTTGCTAGGAATGTCTCTATTGATCATGACGGCCTGTGCAACAAATGGGACAACTAGCGATATCACAGCCGATTCGGCTGATTTTTGGAGTAAATTTGTTTACTTCTTTGCGGAAATTATTCGCTTTTTATCGTTTGATATCAGCATCGGAGTGGGGATTATTCTCTTTACGATCTTGATTCGTACAGTTCTCTTGCCAGTCTTTCAAGTGCAAATGGTGGCTTCTAGAAAAATGCAGGAAGCTCAACCACACATTAAGGCGCTTCGAGAACAATATCCGGGTCGTGATATGGAAAGTAGAACCAAGCTAGAGCAAGAAATGCGTAAAGTCTTTAAAGAAATGGGTGTCAGACAGTCAGATTCTCTTTGGCCGATTTTGATTCAGATGCCGGTTATCTTGGCCTTGTTCCAAGCGCTATCAAGAGTTGACTTTTTAAAGACAGGTCATTTCTTATGGATTAACCTTGGCGGTGTGGATACAACACTTGTACTTCCAATTTTGGCAGCAGTATTTACCTTTTTAAGTACTTGGTTGTCCAACAAAGCCTTGTCTGAGCGTAATGGAGCTACGACGGCGATGATGTATGGGATTCCGGTCTTGATTTTTATCTTTGCAGTTTATGCGCCGGGTGGAGTCGCCTTATACTGGACAGTATCCAATGCTTATCAAGTCCTGCAAACCTATTTCTTGAATAATCCATTTAAGATTATCGCAGAGCGCGAGGCTGTAGCTCAGGCACAGAAAGATTTGGAAAATAGAAAAAGAAAAGCCAAGAAAAAGGCTCAGAAAACGAAATAATAAGGAGGAATCTGGTAATGGTAGTATTTACAGGTTCAACTGTTGAAGAAGCAATCCAGAAAGGATTGAAAGAATTAGATATCCCAAGACTGAAGGCTCACATCAAAGTCATTTCTCGTGAAAAAAATGGCTTTCTTGGTTTATTTGGTAAAAAACCAGCTCAAGTTGATATTGAAGCTATTAGTGAAACAACGGTCATTAAAGCTAATCAGCAGGCTGTTAAGGGTGTTCCTAAAGAAATCAATGAACAAAATGAACCAGTTAAAACAGTCAGTCAAGCAACCGTTGATTTGGGTCACGTTGTAGAAGCAATTAAAAAGATTGAAGAAGAAGGCCAAGGGATTTCTGATGAAGTTAAGGCTGAAATTTTGAAAAATGAAAAACATGCTAACACAATTTTAGAAGAAACTGGGCATATTGAGATTTTAAATGAATTACAGCTTGAAGAAGCTGGTTTCGGGGAAGAAGTAGAAACTCCTATTGTTGAGAGTCAAGCTGAACAAACTGAAAGTCAAGAATTAGAAGATTTGGGCTTAAAAGTGGAACCGAGCTTTGACATTGAACAAGTAGCTACGGAAGTAACGACTTATGTCCAAACAATCATTGATGACATGGATGTTGAGGCGACGATTTCAAATGATTATAACCGTCGTAGCATCAATTTGCAAATTGATACTAACGAACCAGGGCGTATTATCGGTTATCATGGTAAAGTTTTGAAGGCCTTGCAACTATTGGCTCAAAATTATCTTTATAACCGCTATTCAAGAACCTTCTACATTACTATTAATGTCAATGATTATGTTGAACATCGTGCAGAAGTCTTGCAGACCTATGCTCAAAAATTGGCGACTCGTGTTTTAGAAGAAGGACGTAGTCATCAAACAGATCCTATGTCAAATAGTGAACGCAAGATTATTCATCGTATTATTTCACGTATGGATGGCGTGACTAGTTACTCTGAGGGTGATGAGCCAAATCGCTATGTCGTTGTAGATACAGAATAAACAAAATCAGGGTTCTCCTGATTTTTTGCTAGCTGGGGAGGAGATTAAATTAATGTTGAATAAGATAAGAGACTATCTAGACTTTGCTGGTTTGCAGTATCGTAATCCGGATAAGTCTGGAGATGAGCGAGAGAAGATGCTGGAATTGCGTCACAAAGGTCAAGAGGCACGAAAGGCTTTTACAGAGCTAGCCAAAGCCTTTCAAGCAAGCCATCCAGAATGGCAACTCCAACAGACTAGCCAGTGGATGAATCAGGCGCAACGTTTGCGACCACATTTCTGGGTTTATCTACAGCGTGAGGGGAAAGTGACAGAGCCAATGCTGGCCTTACGTTTGTACGGGACATCTACTGATTTTGGAATTTCTTTGGAAGTCAGTTTTATCGAGCGTAAGAGGGATGAGCAAACTCTAGGCAAGCAGGCCAAGGTCCTAGAAGTTCCAGCAGTAGAAGGGATTTATTATCTAGTCTACTCTAATGGTCAAAGTCAACGGTGGGAGGCGAACGAAGAAAATCGTCAGATCTTAGTCGAGAAGGCAGGCAGTCAAGAAATCCGAAAAGTGTTAGTTAAATCAGATGTTTCTATCATAGAAAATCAATCATTAGAAGTGATTTTAGAAAAATTAGAAGAAGCTTATGAACGCTTACTTCCCTATTATCAGGCTACTAGAGGATAGCAAATAGAATACTTATTTACGTCGAATTGTTTAATTGCTATTCTATGTATTTTTTCATATAATAGTAAAATAGAATGTGTGATTCACTAATCACCTCAAATAGAAAGGAAATTCTATGTCAAATCTATCTGTTAATGCAATCCGTTTCCTAGGTATTGACGCTATCAACAAAGCCAACTCAGGTCACCCAGGTGTGGTTATGGGAGCGGCTCCGATGGCTTACAGCCTCTTTACAAAACAACTTCGTATCAATCCAGCTCAACCAAACTGGATTAACCGCGACCGCTTTATTCTTTCAGCAGGACATGGTTCAATGCTTCTTTATGCTCTTCTTCACCTTTCTGGTTTTGAAGATGTCAGCATGGATGAGATTAAGAGCTTCCGTCAATGGGGTTCAAAAACACCTGGTCACCCAGAATTTGGCCATACAGCAGGGATTGATGCTACGACAGGTCCTTTAGGGCAAGGGATTTCGACTGCCACTGGTTTTGCCCAAGCAGAACGTTTCTTGGCAGCCAAATATAACCGCGAAGGCTACAACATCTTTGACCACTATACTTACGTTATCTGTGGAGACGGAGATTTGATGGAAGGTGTCTCAAGCGAGGCGGCTTCATATGCGGGCTTGCAAAAACTAGACAAGTTGGTTGTTCTTTATGATTCAAATGACATCAACTTGGATGGTGAGACAAAGGATTCCTTTACAGAAAGTGTTCGTGACCGTTACAATGCCTACGGTTGGCATACAGCCTTGGTTGAAGATGGAACAGACTTGGAAGCTATCCATGCAGCTATCGAAACAGCTAAAGCTTCAGGCAAACCATCTTTGATTGAAGTGAAGACTGTTATTGGATACGGTTCTCCAAACAAACAGGGAACTAATGCCGTACACGGTGCTCCTCTTGGAGCAGATGAAACTGCAGCAACTCGTCAAGCCCTTGGTTGGGACTACGAACCATTTGAAATCCCAGAACAAGTTTATGCTGATTTCAAAGAACATGTTGCAGACCGTGGTGCATCAGCTTATGAAGCATGGGCAAAACTAGTCGCAGATTACAAAGAAGCGCATCCAGAATTGGCTGCAGAAGTGGAAGCAATTATCGAAGGGCGCGATCCAGTTGAAGTGACTCCAGCAGACTTCCCAGCCTTAGAAAATGGCTTCTCTCAAGCAACTCGTAACTCGAGTCAGGATGCTTTGAACGTTGTGGCAGCTAAGTTACCAACCTTCTTAGGTGGATCAGCTGACCTAGCTCACTCAAACATGACTTATATCAAGACTGATGGACTTCAAGATGATACCAATCGCTTGAACCGTAACATTCAGTTTGGTGTTCGTGAATTTGCCATGGGAACAATCTTGAACGGGATGGCCCTTCACGGTGGACTTCGTGTATACGGTGGAACTTTCTTCGTCTTCTCTGACTATGTGAAGGCAGCTGTTCGCTTGTCAGCCTTACAAGGACTTCCTGTGACTTATGTCTTTACCCACGATTCTATTGCGGTTGGGGAAGACGGTCCGACTCACGAACCAGTTGAGCATTTAGCAGGTCTTCGTGCCATGCCAAATCTGAATGTTTTCCGTCCAGCAGATGCGCGTGAAACTCAAGCAGCTTGGTACCTTGCAGTGACAAGTGAGAAAACACCAACTGCCCTTGTCTTGACACGTCAAAACTTGACCGTTGAAGAGGGAACAGACTTCGACAAGGTTGCAAAAGGTGCTTATGTTGTCTATGAAAATGCAGCAGACTTTGATACCATCTTGATTGCGACAGGTTCAGAGGTTAATCTTGCTGTCTCAGCTGCCAAAGAATTGGCTAGTCAAGGTGCAAAAGTCCGCGTAGTCAGCATGCCATCTACAGATGTCTTTGATAAACAAGATGCAGCATACAAGGAAGAAATTCTTCCAAATGCAGTTCGTCGTCGTGTCGCAGTCGAAATGGGTGCAACTCAAAACTGGTACAAATATGTTGGACTAGATGGTGCCGTTCTCGGTATTGATACCTTCGGAGCCTCTGCCCCAGCACCAAAAGTATTGGCAGAATATGGCTTTACTGTTGAAAATCTTGTAAAAGTCGTTCAAAACTTGAAATAATCATAAGAATCAGAGCGTAAGCTCTGGTTTTTTCTTACTAGAAAAGCAAGGTACAATCTTGTAAAAGTAGCTGAAATTTGATATAGTAGTCCTATGTAAAATACAAAGGAGAAAATACTATGGAAAATATTAGTCCAAATTTAACATTTGTGATTATGCTTGTAGCGATGTTGGGCTTGATGTTCTTTATGCAACGCTCTCAAAAGAAACAAGCACAAAAACGTATGGAAAGCTTAAATAAACTACAAAAAGGCTATGAAGTGATTACAATAGGTGGACTTTACGGAACAGTCGATGAAGTAGATACTGAGAAGAGAACGATTGTTCTGGATGTAGATGGAGTTTACTTGACTTTTGAACTAGCTGCTATCAAGACTGTATTACCACTTAAAGAAACAGCTTCACTCGAAGGTGCAATTGAAAAATAAGACGGGATCACTAACTCCCGTTTTTCTATAAAAGAAAGGAAATGGGATGAAAAAACTAGTCTTTGTCTGTCTAGGAAATATTTGCCGCAGCCCTATGGCCGAGTTTGTTATGAAATCAATGACAGATAACTACGAAATACAAAGTCGAGCAACGTCCTCCTGGGAACATGGTAATCCGATTCATAAGGGGACTCAGGGAATTTTTCAACAGTATCAGATTCCTTATGACAAGAACAAGACATCGCTTCAGATTAGTAAGGAAGATTTTGAAGCCTTTGATTATATTATCGGCATGGATACTTCAAATGTTTCTGACTTACGTCAGATGTGTCCAGAAGGCTTGCAATATAAGATTTATTCATTCGCATCTGAAAGTGTTCCAGATCCATGGTATACAGGAGATTTTGAGGAAACTTATCGGCGTGTTCAAGAGGGTTGTCAATCTTGGTTAGAACGTTTAGAAAAGGAGAGTGAAGGTGGAAAATCTTAAGAATTTTTACGACAAGTATCGTGTCTATCTGACTCGTCCACGTTTAGAGATTTTAGCGGTAGTTACCATTGTTTTCTGTGCTGTACTCGTCTTTTTTCTAAATATTCCCGGAAAAGGTGTCTTAAAACTGGATAATGGAACGATTGTTTATGACGGCAGTCTTGTCCGAGGTAAAATGAATGGTCAAGGAACCATTACCTTCCAAAATGGAGACCAATATACAGGTGGTTTCAGCAATGGAGCCTTCAACGGAAAAGGTACCTTTCAATCCAAAGAAGGCTGGACCTACGAAGGTGATTTTGTAAATGGTCAGGCTGAAGGAAAAGGGAAACTAACAACAGAACAAGAAGTTGTTTATGAAGGGACTTTTAAACAAGGCGTTTTTCAACAAAAATAAAGCCTCCTTATCAAAGGAGGTATTGTTAGAATCCAAAAGTAAGCGCTTACCTGTAAATCCCTTTCTTTCCAAGTCCCTCTTCCAAATAAGTTTGTGAAATAAAAAAATATTTGAAATAAGTTTCACAAACTTTGAAGAAAAAACCTGATAAGAAAAGGAAATGAGAAAAATTTCACAAGGAACTAAAAATTCTTTGTGAAATATTTATGAAACTGTTTACAAAGTTGAAATAATGCGTTATAATAAACTTGTGAAAAAATTAACAAAGGATTAAATCCTTGAAAGCTATGGAGGAAAATATGGCTGATAAAAAAACTGTGACACCAGAAGAAAAGAAACTCGCTGCTGAAAAGCATGTCGACGGCTTGGTGCAAAAAGCTTTAGTTGCTCTTGAGGAAATGCGTAAACTCGACCAAGAACAGGTCGACTACATCGTAGCTAAAGCGTCAGTGGCAGCTTTGGATGCCCACGGAGAATTGGCTCTACATGCCTATGAAGAAACAGGACGTGGTGTATTTGAAGACAAAGCAACTAAGAACTTATTTGCTTGTGAACACGTAGTAAACAACATGCGCCACACTAAAACAGTTGGTGTTATCGAAGAAGACGATGTAACAGGTTTGACCCTTATCGCTGAACCAGTTGGCGTTGTTTGTGGTATCACTCCAACAACAAACCCAACATCAACAGCAATCTTTAAGGCATTGATTTCATTGAAGACACGTAATCCAATTGTCTTTGCCTTCCACCCATCAGCTCAAGAATCATCAGCTCACGCAGCTCAAATCGTTCGTGATGCTGCGATTAAAGCAGGTGCTCCTGAAAACTGTGTACAGTGGATTACTGAACCATCTATGGAAGCAACTAGTGCGCTTATGAACCACGAAGGTGTTGCAACAATCCTTGCAACAGGTGGTAATGCCATGGTTAAAGCTGCATACTCATGTGGTAAACCAGCTCTTGGAGTAGGTGCCGGAAACGTTCCAGCTTATGTTGAAAAATCAGCTAACATCCGCCAAGCTGCACACGATATCGTCATGTCTAAATCATTTGACAACGGTATGGTTTGTGCATCTGAACAAGCAGTTATCATTGATAAAGAAATTTACGATGAATTTGTAGCAGAGTTCAAATCTTATCACACTTACTTTGTAAACAAAAAAGAAAAAGCTCTTCTTGAAGAATTCTGCTTCGGCGTGAAAGCAAATAGCAAAAACTGTGCTGGTGCAAAATTGAACGCTGACATCGTTGGTAAACCAGCAACTTGGATTGCAGAGCAAGCAGGATTTACAGTTCCAGAAGGAACAAACATTCTTGCTGCAGAATGTAAAGAAGTTGGTGAAAACGAGCCATTGACTCGTGAAAAATTGTCACCAGTTATCGCAGTTTTGAAATCTGAAAGCCGTGAAGATGGTATTACTAAGGCTCGTCAAATGGTTGAATTTAACGGTCTTGGACACTCAGCAGCTATCCACACAGCTGATGAAGAATTGACTAAAGAATTTGGTAAAGCTGTTAAAGCTATTCGTGTTATCTGTAACTCACCTTCTACTTTCGGTGGTATCGGGGACGTTTACAATGCCTTCTTGCCATCATTGACACTCGGATGTGGTTCTTACGGACGCAACTCAGTTGGGGATAACGTTAGTGCCATTAACCTCTTGAATATCAAAAAAGTCGGAAGACGGAGAAATAACATGCAATGGATGAAACTTCCTTCAAAAACATACTTTGAACGTGATTCAATTCAATACCTTCAAAAATGTCGTGACGTTGAACGTGTCATGATCGTTACTGACCATGCCATGGTAGAGCTTGGTTTCCTTGATCGTATCATCGAACAACTTGATCTTCGTCGCAATAAGGTTGTTTACCAAATCTTTGCTGATGTAGAACCAGATCCAGATATCACAACTGTAAACCGTGGTACTGAGATTATGCGTGCCTTCAAACCAGATACAATCATCGCTCTCGGTGGTGGATCTCCAATGGATGCCGCTAAAGTAATGTGGCTCTTCTACGAACAACCAGAAGTGGACTTCCGTGACCTTGTTCAAAAATTCATGGATATCCGTAAACGTGCCTTCAAGTTCCCATTGCTTGGTAAGAAGACTAAATTCATCGCAATTCCTACTACATCTGGTACAGGATCTGAAGTAACTCCATTTGCCGTTATCTCTGATAAAGCAAACAACCGTAAATACCCAATCGCGGACTACTCATTGACACCAACTGTGGCAATCGTAGACCCTGCCTTGGTATTGACAGTTCCTGGATTTGTTGCTGCTGACACTGGTATGGACGTATTGACTCACGCGACGGAAGCTTACGTATCACAAATGGCTAGCGACTACACTGACGGTCTTGCACTTCAAGCCATCAAGCTTGTATTTGAAAACCTTGAAAGCTCAGTTAAGAATGCAGACTTCCACTCACGTGAGAAAATGCATAACGCTTCAACAATCGCTGGTATGGCCTTTGCCAATGCCTTCCTAGGGATTTCTCACTCAATGGCCCATAAGATTGGTGCGCAATTCCACACAATCCACGGTCGTACTAATGCTATCTTACTTCCATACGTCATCCGCTACAACGGTACACGTCCAGCTAAGACAGCAACATGGCCTAAGTACAACTACTACCGTGCAGATGAAAAATACCAAGATATCGCACGCATGCTTGGACTTCCAGCTTCTACTCCAGAAGAAGGTGTGGAGTCTTACGCAAAAGCTGTCTACGAACTTGGTGAGCGCGTAGGTATCCAAATGAACTTCAAAGCACAAGGAATCGATGAAAAAGAATGGAAAGAACATTCTCGTGAATTGGCCTTTCTTGCTTACGAAGATCAATGTTCACCAGCTAACCCACGTCTTCCAATGGTTGACCATATGCAAGAAATCATCGAAGATTCTTACTATGGCTACAAAGAAAGACCAGGACGCCGTAAATAATTGTTATCAGCCTAGAGGCAGGAATTTCCTGTCTCTTTTCTTGTGGAATTGGAGTGTTGAAAATAATTTTTATTTTTTCTATTTTCACTTTTCATCTGAAAAGGAAAGTGGGAAATGATTAGGTAGACAAAGAAAGAAAGCAGTATAGGCTTTCAAAGGAGAAAGAAAAATAAGTGAGGTGTAGACAAAAAACAACGCCCGTACTTGCAATTCAACTCAAATAGTTATATAATAGGTTTGTTGAAAGGTGATTTGTAGTGATTCAAGTTACTCTTTTCACAATAAAAATTTCATGATTTTCATAAGGAGGAAATCACTAATGGTAGTTAAAGTTGGTATTAACGGTTTCGGACGTATCGGTCGTCTTGCTTTCCGTCGTATCCAAAACGTAGAAGGTGTTGAAGTTACACGCATCAACGACCTTACAGATCCAGTTATGCTTGCACACTTGTTGAAATACGACACAACTCAAGGTCGTTTCGACGGTACTGTTGAAGTTAAAGAAGGTGGATTCGAAGTTAACGGTAAATTCGTTAAAGTTTCTGCTGAACGTGATCCAGAACAAATCGACTGGGCTACTGACGGTGTAGAAATCGTTCTTGAAGCTACTGGTTTCTTTGCTAAGAAAGAAGCAGCTGAAAAACACCTTAAAGGTGGAGCTAAAAAAGTTGTTATCACTGCTCCTGGTGGAAACGACGTTAAAACAGTTGTATTCAACACTAACCACGACGTTCTTGACGGTACTGAAACAGTTATCTCAGGTGCTTCATGTACTACAAACTGCTTGGCTCCAATGGCTAAAGCTCTTCAAGACAACTTTGGTGTTGTTGAAGGATTGATGACTACTATCCACGCTTACACTGGTGACCAAATGATCCTTGACGGACCACACCGTGGTGGTGACCTTCGTCGTGCTCGCGCTGGTGCTGCAAACATCGTTCCTAACTCAACTGGTGCTGCTAAAGCTATCGGTCTTGTAATTCCAGAATTGAACGGTAAACTTGATGGATCTGCACAACGCGTTCCAACTCCAACTGGATCAGTTACTGAATTGGTAGCTGTTCTTGAAAAGAACGTTACTGTTGATGAAGTGAACGCAGCTATGAAAGCAGCTTCAAACGAATCATACGGTTACACAGAAGATCCAATCGTATCTTCAGATATCGTAGGTATGTCTTACGGTTCATTGTTTGACGCAACTCAAACTAAAGTTCTTGACGTTGACGGTAAACAATTGGTTAAAGTTGTATCATGGTACGACAACGAAATGTCATACACTGCACAACTTGTTCGTACTCTTGAATACTTCGCAAAAATCGCTAAATAATTCATGAGTCGATAAAAAGCAAGGCCTCTTGGTCTTGCTTTTCTTATATGGAAAAATGGATGATACAATCATCCATTCTTTTTTAATTCTTTTTCAAAAGTATCTGAAAAGGCATTGAAGCTTAATCTCTCTAGAGTAAGCGGATGGGTAAAGGAAAGTCGAAAGGCATGAAGCATAAGCCGACTTGATTTTGCTTTACTATTATAGAGAGGGTCACCCAGGATCGGGAAGTTATGATGCGAAAGGTGCACACGAATTTGATGTGTTCGCCCTGTCTTTAGTTTGCAACGAATCAAGGAAGTTTTGTTTGGTAATTGCTTTAATCTGCTTACATGTGTTTCAGCATATTGCCCATTTTTTGTATCAACTATTCGTTTTCTGCGGTCATGGCGATCACGCCCAATTTTGTCTTTGAAAACAAGTTCTTTGCTGTTGATATGTCCGTCGACCTGTGCCCAATATTCTCTAGAAATCTCTTTTTTCTCCAATAAGCGATTGAGAATGGGCAGGATAAAAGGATTTTTGGCAAAGAGAACTAAACCACTGGTTTCCATGTCCAGACGATGAACGACATAGCAGGTTTGGCCAACATAGGCACTGACATGGTTAAGAAGGGCGATTTCGTTTGGCTGATTACCATGCGTTTTCATCCCCTCTGGTTTGTTGACAATAATCAAGTGTTGATCTTGATAAACTTCCTGAATGAGGTTTGGGTTGCCCCAAGAAATTTCCTTTTTGGGATAATCTTCATCGTCAAAAGTCAACTGGCAAACATCTCCAGGACTTACCATCTCGTTCCAATGAACTTCTCGCCGATTAATCAAAATGTGTTTCTTGATCCTCAAAAAATGACGGATTTTTCTAGGGATGAGGAGTTGCTCCTCTAGTAATTGCTTAATCGTCATTTGAGGTAGAGAGTCTGGTAATGTAAATGTGAATTGCATACAGATATTGTAACAAAAAAAGCCCTATTTGGATAGGAAATAGCTAAATTCTTGTCTTCCTATGATGAAGATGATAAAATAAACGCATGAAATTAGATAAATTATTTGAGAAATTTCTTTCTCTTTTTAAAAAAGAAACAAGTGAATCAGAGGATTCTGATTCTACTAGCTTACGTCGCTCTCGTAGTGATCGAAAAAAATTAGCCCAAGTGGGTCCAATTCGAAAATTCTGGCGTCGCTATCATCTAACAAAGATTGTTATTATACTAGGATTGAGTGCAGGCTTGCTAGTCGGAACCTATTTGTTTGCTGTAGCTAAGTCAACTAATGTTAACGATTTGCAAAACGCCTTGAAAACTCGGACTCTCATTTTTGACCGTGAAGAAAAGGAGGCTGGTGCCTTGTCTGGTCAAAAAGGAACTTATGTTGAATTGACTGATATCAGTAAAAATTTGCAGAATGCCGTTATTGCGACAGAAGACCGTTCTTTCTATAAAAATGACGGGATTAACTATGGTCGTTTCTTCTTGGCTATTGTCACTGCTGGTCGTTCAGGTGGTGGGTCTACTATTACCCAACAGCTAGCTAAAAACGCTTATTTGTCACAGGATCAAACTGTTGAGAGAAAAGCGAAAGAATTTTTCTTGGCTTTAGAATTGACTAAAAAATATAGCAAGGATCAGATCCTAACCATGTACCTTAACAACGCCTATTTTGGAAATGGTGTGTGGGGTGTAGAAGATGCGAGTAAGAAATACTTTGGAGTTTCTGCGTCAGAAGTGAGTTTGGATCAAGCTGCGACTCTGGCAGGGATGCTCAAAGGACCGGAACTGTATAATCCTTTGAATTCTGTAGAAGATTCTACCAATCGTCGCGATACTGTTTTGCAGAATATGCTTGCAGCGGGTTACATTGATAAAAACCAAGAAACCGAAGCTGCAGAAGTTGATATGACTTCGCAATTGCACGATAAGTATGAAGGAAAAATCTCAGATTACCGCTATCCTTCTTATTTTGATGCAGTTGTTAATGAAGCTGTTTCCAAGTATAATCTAACAGAGGAAGAAATCGTCAATAATGGCTACCGCATTTACACAGAGCTGGACCAAAACTACCAAGCAAATATGCAGGTTGTCTATGAAAATACAGCTCTATTTCCTAGGGCAGAGGATGGAACATTTGCTCAATCAGGAAGTGTAGCTCTCGAACCGAAAACAGGTGGAGTTCGTGGAGTTGTCGGTCAGGTTGCTGGCAATGATAAAACTGGATTCCGGAATTTCAACTATGCAACTCAATCAAAACGTAGCCCTGGTTCTACAATTAAGCCTTTAGTTGTTTATACGCCTGCAGTTGAAGCTGGCTGGGCTTTGAATAAGCAGTTGGATAACCATACTATGCAGTATGACAGCTATAAGGTTGATAACTATGCAGGGATCAAAAAGAGTCGAGAAGTTCCTATGTATCAAGCCTTGGCAGAATCGCTTAATCTGCCTGCTGTTGCCACTGTTAATGATTTGGGCGTTGATAAGGCTTTTGAGGCGGGCGAAAAATTCGGACTCAACATGGAAAAGGTCGATCGTGTTCTTGGTGTCGCCTTGGGAAGCGGTGTTGAAACCAACCCTCTTCAAATGGCTCAAGCATATGCTGCCTTTGCAAATGAAGGTTTAATGCCGGAAGCTCATTTTATTAGTAGAATTGAAAATGCTAGTGGTCAGGTCATTGCGAGCCATAAAAATTCACAAAAACGGGTGATTGATAAGTCTGTAGCTGACAAGATGACCAGTATGATGTTGGGGACATTTACAAACGGTACCGGTATTAGTTCATCGCCTGCAGACTATGTAATGGCAGGGAAAACTGGAACAACTGAAGCAGTTTTCAATCCTGAATACACAAGTGACCAGTGGGTAATTGGTTATACTCCGGATGTTGTGATCAGTCACTGGCTTGGCTTTCCGACCACTGATGAAAATCACTATCTAGCTGGTTCTACTTCAAACGGTGCAGCTCATGTCTTTAGAAACATTGCTAATACCATTTTACCTTATACGCCAGGAAGTACCTTTACGGTTGAAAATGCTTATAAGCAAAATGGAATTGCACCAGCCAATACAAGAAATCAAGTACAGAGTAATGAAGAAAATCAGGCGGATAATAGCCTTTCTGATATTAGAAGTCGTGCACAAAATCTGGTAGATGAGGCTAGCCGTGCTATCTCGGATGCGAAGATTAAGGAAAAGGCTCAAACGATATGGGATTCGGTAGTCAATCTATTTCGTTAAGATGCTTGTCAAAGCCTAGCTTTCTTGTTATAATAGATAAGATGGAGGCGTTATGGCACTAAAAAAAGCAAGCCTAGCTTGTGCGGTTTGTGGTTCGAGAAACTATTCAATCAAGATCAGCGGAAACCCCAAGCCTACACGACTAGAAGTAAATAAATTTTGTAAACATTGTGGTAAGTACACTACACACAGAGAAACGAGATAGGAGAGAGCGATGCGTTTTATTGGAGATATTTTTAGACTTCTTAAAGACACAACATGGCCAACTCGCAAGGAAAGCTGGAGAGATTTTCGTTCTATCATGGAATACACTGCTTTCTTTGTTGTGATTATTTATATTTTTGACAAATTGATTGTTTCAGGTTTGATTCGATTTATTAACATTTTTTAGAAGATCTGTGGAGTTATTCACGCTAAAAATCTTCTATTATGAAAGGAAGTATCATGGATAGTTTTGATAAAGGATGGTTTGTCTTACAAACCTATTCTGGTTATGAAAATAAGGTAAAAGAAAATCTATTACAACGTGCACAAACCTACAATATGTTGGATAATATTTTACGTGTTGAAATTCCAACACAAACAGTGCAAGTTGAAAAAAATGGAAAGAGAAAAGAAGTAGAAGAGAATCGCTTTCCAGGTTATGTTCTTGTGGAAATGGTGATGACAGATGAAGCTTGGTTTGTTGTTCGAAATACACCAAACGTTACAGGATTCGTCGGATCTCACGGAAATAGATCAAAACCAACTCCATTATTGGAACAAGAAATCCGTGATATCTTGGTTTCTATGGGACAAACTGTACAAGAGTTTGATATCGATGTTGAAGTTGGTCAAACTGTACGTATCATTGATGGTGCTTTTGCAGATTATACTGGTAAGATTACAGAGATTGATAACAATAAAGTGAAGATGATTATCTCTATGTTTGGTAATGACACAGTTGCAGAAGTAAACCTAAACCAAATTGCAGAATTATAACCCTGAGAGAGGCATGCCCTCTCTTTTTTATGCAGTTGAGACGGTGTAGGGAACATAATGGGCAAATGGGACAAAAGTGTTTCTGAATCTGTTAAACTGTATCTAGAAAGGGGAACGTTATGTTTAAAGAATTGTATAAAGAAGTCCAGGGAATTGTGTACAAGTGTAGAAATGAATATCATCTCCATTTATGGGAGTTATCTGATTGGGACCAAGAGGGAATGATTTGCTTACATGAATTGATCAGTAGAGAAGAAGACCTGGTAGAAGATATTCCTCGTTTACGTAAATACTTCAAAACTAAATTCCGTAATCGAATTCTAGACCATATCCGTAAGCAGGAAAGTCAAAAACGAAGATATGATAAAGAACCCTATGAAGAAGTAGGTGAGATTAGTCATCGAATCAGTGAGGGAGGTCTGTGGTTAGATGAGTATTATCTCTTTCATGAGACACTAAGAGATTATAGAAGAAAACAAAGTAAAGACAAACAAGAAGAGTTAGAACGCGTCTTAAGCCATGAACGCTTCCGAGGGCGTCAAAGAGTATTAAGAGACTTACGTATTGTGTTTAAGGAGTTTGATATCCGTACTCGGTAAGAAGCTATGTAAAAAAAATGAAAAAAGTTTTAAAAAAGTGTTGACAAAGTTTGAAAAGCCAGTATAATAGTAAGAGTTGAAAATAACAGCTCTGGTCCGTTGGTCAAGGGGTTAAGACACCGCCTTTTCACGGCGGTAACACGGGTTCGAATCCCGTACGGACTATGGTA
>CAJNCH010000010.1:0-81383 GCA_905221225.1 bacterium | reverse complement strand
CAGGCTCTAAGGTTGAAATTCCATTAACAGAAGAGAATGGTAAGAAGATTCCGGATGGAACAACCTTCGAAAGTGACAAACCAGGAGTTATCACAGTAGATAAAGATGGTAAAGTCACTGTTACAATTCCAGAAGGAGCAAACCCAGGCGATAAGATTACTGGTAAAGTCCTTGTCCGCTATCCAGATGGCTCAACAGAAGAAGTCCCAGTAACGGTTACAGTAGGAGAACAAGACAAAGATATCTACAAACCGAAGTATGACGATGAAACAGGGAAACCAGGCTCTAAGGTTGAAATTCCATTAACAGAAGAGAATGGTAAGAAGATTCCGGATGGTACAACCTTCGAAAGTGATCAACCAGGCGTCATCACAGTAGATAAAGATGGTAAAGTAACAGTAACCATTCCAGAAGGAGCGAAACCGGGTGATAAGATTACAGGTAAAGTCCTTGTACGTTATCCAGACGGGTCAACAGAAGAAGTTCCAGTAACAGTAACAGTTACAGACCAAGACAAGGATATCTACACACCTAAGTATGAAGATGGCAATGGTAAACCAGGAACTAAGGTAGAAATACCAGTCGCACCTGATGCTAATGGAGGTTCTGGTCAAGATACACCTGTGCCTACGCCTGCACCAACAACTCCAATTCCAGATGCAGTTACTCCGAATGCAGAACAGGTAGATCCTCAGACTACTATTGACAATGGAGCTAAATCAAATGATTCTCAAAATGTATTGCCAAATACAGGAACAGAATCAAATGCGACTCTTGCATCTCTAGGACTTCTTGGTATGCTAGGCGGTCTAGGACTTGCTCTTAGAAAGAAAAAAGAAGACTAAAAATTTAGTCAAATGAACATTCATTCTTTTGTATTGTAAAGATAAACTAGATTGGTTCTGGGAATCGTGTTCGTCATAAAATACAAAGAATGTTTAGATAAAGAAAGCGAACAATGCTAGGATTTTGTTAAACGGAATTCTAAGTATTGTTCGCTTTTGTGGTATAATAAGTACTATGCAGAAAAAACCAACGTCAGCCTATGTACACATCCCGTTTTGTACTCAGATTTGTTATTATTGTGACTTTTCAAAGGTCTTCATAAAAAATCAGCCAGTAGATAGTTATTTGGAACATCTGTTAGAAGAGTTTCAATCTTATGATATTCAAAAGTTGCGAACCCTCTACATCGGTGGTGGCACACCGACAGCTTTGTCAGCTTCTCAACTGGAGGTCTTATTGAAGGGATTGACTAAAAACTTGGACTTGTCTGCCTTAGAAGAGTTGACCATTGAAGCTAATCCAGGCGACTTGGATGCAGATAAGATAGCTGTTTTGGAAAACTCAGCTGTCAATCGTGTTTCGCTAGGTGTGCAGACCTTTGATGATAAGATGCTGAAAAAGATTGGACGCAGTCATTTGGAGAAGGATATTTATGAAAATATCGACCGTCTGAAACTGGCTGGTTTTGACAATATCTCCATCGATTTGATTTATGCACTGCCTGGTCAGACTATGGAGCAGGTCAAGGAAAATGTGGCTAAGGCCATTGGACTTGATATTCCCCATATGAGTTTGTATAGCTTGATTTTGGAAAATCATACGGTCTTTATGAACCGTATGCGACGAGGAAAATTGCCTCTGCCTAAGGAGGAACTGGAAGCGGAGATGTTTGAGTACATCATTGCAGAGCTGGAGCGAGCTGGTTTTGAGCATTATGAGATTTCCAATTTCTCAAAGCTTGGTTTTGAAAGTCGCCACAATCTCATGTACTGGGACAATGCTGAATACTATGGCATCGGTGCTGGGGCATCTGGTTATGTCAATGGAGTTCGTTATAAGAATCATGGTCCCATTCGTCATTATCTTAATGCGGTTGAAAAAGGCAATGCGCGCATCACAGAAGAGCACCTGAGTCAAAAGGAGCAAATGGAAGAAGAAATGTTCCTAGGTCTCCGCAAGAAATCAGGGGTTTCCATGGCGCGATTTGAGGAAAAATTTGGTCGGTCTTTCGAGGCTCTTTATGGAGAAATTGTCAGAGACTTGGTTCAACAAGGTCTCATGCAAATAGAGAATGACCGAGTTCGTATGACAAAAAGAGGTCTCTTTTTGGGAGACACTGTAGCAGAACGATTTATTTTGGAGTAAGATCATGGGCTTAACTTATCAAATGAAAATGAAAATTCCTTTTGATATGGCTGATATGAACGGTCATATCAAGCTTCCAGATGTGATTTTGTTATCCCTGCAAGTTTCAGGGATGCAGTCGATTGAGTTGGGAGTTAGTGATAAGGCCATTTTGGAAGACTATAATCTGGTCTGGATTATCACAGACTATGATATTGAGGTGGTTCGTTTGCCTCGCTTTGCGGAAGAAATTACCATCGAAACGGAAGCTTTGAGCTACAATCGACTCTTTTGCTACCGTCGCTTTACCATTTATGATGAAGCAGGTCAGGAACTCATCCACATGATGGCGACCTTTGTTCTGATGGACCGCGATAGTCGAAAAGTCCATGCTGTCGAACCTGAGATTGTGGCTCCTTACCAGTCTGATTTTGATAAAAAGCTTATCCGTGGGCCAAAGTATGCAAATCTAGAAGCGCCAATCAGCAAGGATTACCATGTTCGTTTTTACGACTTGGATATGAATGGTCATGTTAATAACAGTAAGTATCTGGACTGGATTTTTGAGGTCATGGGAGCGGACTTTTTGACCCAATATATTCCCAAGAAAATCAATCTCAAGTATGTCAAGGAAGTTCGACCAGGTGGGGTGATTACATCGGCTGTTGAACGGACTGGACTGGAAAGCAAACATGAGATTACAAGCGACGGTGCTACCAATGCCCAAGCTATCATCACTTGGCAAGAAATGAAGAAGGATTAGGGAGAAATAGATGAAATATAAAGGCTATTTAATTGATTTAGACGGTACTATTTACAAGGGAAAAGACCGAATCCCAGCAGGAGAGGCTTTTGTCCATGAATTGCAAAAGCGGGATATCCCCTATCTTTTTGTGACTAACAATACAACCCGCACTCCAGAGAGTGTTCAGGAGATGTTGGCTCAGAATTTTAATATCGATACGCCCCTATCAACTGTCTACACAGCGACTTTGGCAACTATCGACTATATGAATGACTTGGGTCTTGAAAAGACCGTCTATGTCATCGGAGAAGCAGGGCTCAAGGAAGCCATCAAGGCGGCTGGTTATGTGGAAGACAAGGAAAATCCTGCCTATGTGGTAGTAGGGCTGGACTGGCAAGTCGACTATGAAAAATTTGCGACAGCAACTCTTGCCATTCAAAAGGGAGCTCATTTTATCGGAACCAACCCTGATCTCAACATCCCGACAGAACGCGGTCTTTTGCCAGGTGCTGGTTCACTGATTACCCTTCTTGAAGTGGCAACACGAGTGAAGCCGGTTTATATTGGGAAACCAAATGCCATCATTATGGACAAAGCGGTTGAGCACTTAGGTTTGGAACGTGAAGAGTTAATCATGGTCGGGGACAACTATCTGACGGATATCCGAGCAGGGATTGACAATGGCATTCCAACGCTCTTGGTGACAACAGGTTTCACCAAGGCAGAAGAAGTAGCAGACCTGCCAATCGCACCGACTCATGTGGTTTCTAGCCTTGCGGAGTGGGATTTTGATGAAAACTAAATTAACCTTTTGGAGCTCTATGCTCTTTCTCCTCTCCCTCTCAATCCTTTTGACCATTTATTTGGCTTGGATTTTTTATCCGCTGGAAATTCAGTGGCTGAACTTAACGAATCGAGTTTATCTAAAACCAGAAACCATTCAATACAATTTTCATATCTTGATGGATTACCTGACCAATCCTTTTAGTCAGGTCTTACAGATGCCAGATTTTCGTTCGTCAGCTGCTGGGCTACACCATTTTGCAGTGGTCAAGAACCTCTTTCACCTGGTTCAGCTAGTAGCTCTAGTGACACTGCCAAGTTTTTACGTCTTTGTCAAAGGGATTGTGAAAAAGGGCTTTTTATCTCTATTTAGTAAAGAGCTTCTGGCTCTAGTAGTCTTGCCTGTGCTGATTGGTCTTGGGGGAGTTTTGATTGGTTTTGACCAATTCTTTACTCTTTTCCATCAAATTCTCTTTGTGGGAGATGATACCTGGCTTTTTGACCCAGCCAAGGATCCTGTTATTCTGATTCTGCCAGAGCCTTTCTTCCTTCATGCTTTCCTTCTCTTTTTCGCCCTCTATGAAAGCTTCTTTGGCTATCTGTATCTGAAAAGTCGTAGGAAGTGAACCGAAAGCTGTTTTTAATTTGTATATATAAAAATATATATCATTTGAAACCATCGTTACGAGTGAATTAACCAAATCCAATTGTATTAATCGTTCGCAAACAGTCTATTTTTCTTGAAAAATAGGCTTTTTTTCTAAAAATCGCTAGTCAAGCGCTTTATTTTTTTGTATAATAGAAGTAGCAAAGTATAGATAAGAAGAGAAAAGCATGATTACACTATTTCTATCACCGAGCTGTACATCATGTCGTAAGGCTAAGGCCTGGTTAGAAAAACATAAGGTTCCCTTTGTGGAACACAATATTATGACCAGTCCTTTAACAAGAAAAGAATTGCAACACATCCTTTCCTTGACCGAAAATGGTACTGATGACATCATTTCAACTCGTTCAAAAATTTTTCAAAAATTGAATATTGATGTAGAGAGTATTTCGGTATCGGAATTGCTTCATTTGATTGAGCAGTACCCTAGTCTTTTGCGTCGTCCTATCATTATCGATGCCAAACGCATGCAAATCGGTTTTAATGAAGATGAGATTCGTGCTTTTCTCCCTCGTAGTTATCGTAAGCAAGAACTAAAAGAAGCAAGAATGAGAGCTGGTATTAGTTAATGAACAAACAGTATAGTTACCCACTAGATTTGTCGTGGAGCACTGAAGAACTTGCTTCAGTGCTTTCTTTTTTTAATGATGTTGAAGCTGCCTATGAAGGCAAGGTAGAGGCTAAAAAGTTACTGGACTCCTATAAGGGATTCAAATCGGTCGTGCCAAGCAAGAGTGAGGAGAAACGTTTGGGACGAGAATTTGAAACGGTTAGTGGCTATTCGCTTTACCGAGCGGTTCAGGAGGCTAAGGAAAAAGGGGAAGGAAAGATTTCTCTTGGAAAGTAAATTTGAATTTGCTAAAGAGCTTGTTAAGAAAGCAGGCCAGTACATCCTTGACCACATGCAGGAAGACTTGTGCGTTGAGACCAAGTCCTCTCCAACAGATTTGGTGACCAGACTGGACAAGGAAGTTCAGGAGCTATTGGTTGGTGAGATTTTGTCTCGTTATCCTGAGGATAAGATTTGTGCTGAAGAAGGTTGTCTGCGAGCCTCGGTTAAAGAAGGCAAGGTTTGGGTCATTGATCCCATTGATGGTACCAATAACATTGTCGCCCAGCAGGAAGATTTTGCTGTTATGATGGCTTATTTTGAGAATGGTCAAGGGCAATTTGGTTTGATTTATGATGTGGTCAAGGGGGATTGTTATCACGGTGGTGGTAAGTTTCCAGTCTGTCGAAATAATCAGCCCCTAGCTCCCTTTAAAGCAAAACCACTTGGAGATTTTCTCATTGCAGGGAATAGTGGTATGCTGGAAACCAATGAATGGGGACTGGCTGATTTGGCTCGAGCAGCACTTGGTGTTCGTGTCTATGGGAGTGCGGCCATTAGTTTTTCCAAGATTTTGTCAGGGCGTTTGTTGACCTATGTCACTTATCTGCAACCATGGGATTATGCTGCTGCTAGTATTTTAGGGGAAAGTCTGGGCTATCGGGTTGTGACCCTATCTGGTCAACCGCTTGATTTTCAAACTAGACAACCGGTCATGATGTTACCTCTTGAGATGCAGGAGGAAATTCAGTCCTATATTTACGAAAGGAAAAGAACTTAAATGCAATTTCCAGAAGGATTTGTTGAAAAATATGAAGAGATACTAGGAGATGAGGCAAGAGATTTTCTTGCCTCTTTTGAGGAGGAAGCGGTTTCTGCCTTTCGGATTAATCCTTTAAAAGAAGCGCCAGTTTCCTTTCCTGATGCCATTCCTCAAACTCCTTGGGGTCACTATGGGAAGGTTTCAGGTAAATCGCCTGAGCATGCTACTGGTTTAGTTTATTCTCAAGAACCTGCTGCTCAGATGGTGGCTCAGGTAGCCCAGCCCAGTCCTGGTATGAAGGTTTTGGACTTGGCAGCTGCACCGGGTGGAAAATCAACTCAGCTGGCAGCCTATCTAGCAGGGGAGGGTCTTCTCGTTTCCAATGAAATTTCAAGCAAACGGGCTAAGATTTTAGTAGAAAACATGGAGCGCTTTGGAGCGACAAATGTCGTGGTGACCAATGAATCTGCTGACCGTTTGGCCAAGGTTTTTAAGGGCTATTTTGACTTAATCGTTCTTGATGCCCCTTGCTCTGGTGAAGGAATGTTTCGTAAGCAACCAGATGCTATGGACTATTGGAGCTTAGATTATCCGAGTCAATGTGCTAGCTTGCAAAGAGAAATTCTGGAAGATGCAGTAACCATGCTAGTTGAAGGTGGTCGCTTGGTTTATTCAACCTGTACCTGGGCACCCGAGGAAAACGAAGAGATTGTCAATTGGCTACTGGAGGAGTATGATTTTGATTTGTTGCCAGTAGAGCATATCAATGGAATGGTAGCTGGAATTGACCTGCCAGAAACGGCTCGGATGTATCCTCATCATTTTAAGGGAGAGGGGCAATTTGTAGCCCATTTGCAATTTAAAGGTGAAAATCTAGCACCAAAATGTAAGGCAAGTAAGAGCAATCTCAGCCGAGAACAAGTTTCCTTGTGGCTGGAATTTACCCAAAAACATTTGAAAATCAATCTAAGGGGTATCTTGCAGACTTTTGGGGACCAACTCTATCTCTTGCCAGAACTCTTGCCAGATTTAGGGAAGCTCAAGATCGCTCGCAATGGACTGCATCTGGGCACTTTTAAGAAAAAACGCTTTGAGCCAAGTTTTGCTCTTGGTCTAGCCTTGAAACCGAGTCAGGTCAAGCAGTCAGTTGAAATTGACCAAGAAGCGTTTGTAAAGTATGTGGCTGGAGAAACCGTTCAGCTGGCGGAAAGTCTGCCAAATGGTTGGTACCAAGTTTTGGTTCAAGGCAATGGGTTGGGCTTTGCTAAGGTGACTGGAAATGTTTTGAAAAATTATTTTCCTAAAGGCCTCAGATTCAAGTGAAAATGCTAGTCAAAGTAGCTTGTCTATGTTATAGTGGAAGTATGGATTTTTTTAAAATTGTCTTTCATTTTAAGTCAAAATTGGTGGGCAAGGTAACTGAGCAAATGACTAGTAAAACTAAGCAAAGAACTTCAGTTGGCCCCCAATTTTCAAAAGAAAAACATAAATAAATAGTTGAAAAAATTCACAGCATTCACCATTATTTTCAAGGAGAAAAACAGTGAAAAAAAGGAAAAAACTCGCTCTATCCCTTGCGGCTCTTTTGCTAGCAGGTTCTTTGGCGGGATGTGCTAGCTGGATTGATCGTGGGGAATCCATGACAGCTGTTGGTTCAACGGCTCTTCAGCCTTTGGTCGAAGCAGCAGCAGATGAATTTGGCTCTATGCACGTTGGAAAAACAGTCAACGTCCAAGGTGGAGGATCTGGTACAGGTTTGTCTCAGGTTCAGTCTGGAGCTGTTGATGTAGGAAATTCAGATGTATTTGCAGAGGAAAAAGACGGTATCAATGCCTCAGCCCTAGTGGACCACAAGGTTGCTGTTGCAGGCTTGGCGGTGATTGTGAACAAGGAAGTTGATGTTGAAAATCTGACAACTGAACAACTCCGTAGCATCTTCACAGGTCAAGTAACCAACTGGAAAGAAGTCGGTGGGAAAGACCTAGCCATTTCCATTATCAACCGCGCGGCAAGTTCTGGTTCGCGTGCAACTTTTGATAGTGTTGTCATGGATGGTCAATCTGCCGTGCAGAGTCAAGAACAGGATTCAAATGGGATGGTCAAAAATATTGTTTCCCAGACACCAGGAGCCATTTCTTACCTAGCCTTTGCCTATGTGGATGACTCGGTGAAACGCATGAAGTTGAATGGCTATGAGCCGATTGCAGAAAATGTTACAAGCAATAACTGGCCTTTGTGGTCTTATGAACACATGTACACCCTAGGTCAGCCAAATGAATTGGTGGCAGAGTTTCTCAACTTTGTCCTCTCAGATGAAGCGCAAAGCGGAATCGTTAAGGGGATGGGATATATTTCTGTTAAGGAAATGAAGGTTGAAAAAGATGCTGTAGGAACGGTGACAGCACTAGAAGGGAGTCACTAATGAATCAAGAAGAATTAGCTAAAAAATTACTTTCTCCCTCAAAGAACTCTCGTCTAGAGAAATTAGGAAAAGGCTTGACCTTTGCCTGTCTTTCTTTGATTGTTATCATTGTGGCCATGATTTTGATCTTCGTAGCCCAAAAAGGTCTGTCGACCTTCTTTGTCAATGGGGTTAATATCTTTGATTTCCTTTTTGGCCAAACTTGGAATCCTTCAGGTAAACAATTTGGTGCCCTTCCCATGATTTTGGGTTCCTTTATTGTCACAATCCTATCAGCTCTTATCGCAACTCCTTTTGCCATTGGTGCGGCAGTCTTTATGACCGAGGTCTCACCAAAAGGTGCTAGAATCTTACAGCCAGCTATTGAATTGCTTGTCGGGATCCCTTCAGTCGTATATGGATTTATCGGTTTGCAGGTCGTAGTTCCCTTTGTCCGTAGTGTCTTTGGTGGAACTGGTTTTGGGATCTTGTCAGGGATTTTCGTTCTCTTTGTCATGATTTTACCAACGGTAACCTTTATGACAACGGACAGCTTGCGTGCGGTGCCTCGTCACTATCGTGAAGCTAGTTTGGCTATGGGAGCCACTCGTTGGCAAACCATCTGGCGCGTGACCTTGAAGGCAGCGCGTTCAGGGATTTTCACTGCAGTGGTCTTTGGGATGGCGCGTGCCTTTGGTGAGGCCTTGGCCATTCAGATGGTAGTTGGAAACTCAGCCGTTGTCCCAACTTCACTAACAACACCTGCTGCGACCTTGACCTCTGTGTTGACCATGGGTATCGGAAATACCGTTATGGGAACCGTTGACAATAATGTTCTCTGGTCACTGGCCTTAGTCTTGCTCTTGATGAGTTTGGCCTTCAACAGTGTGATTAAATTGATTACGAAAGAAAGAGGAAAGAAAAACTATGCACGCTAAGAAATTAGATAAAATTGCAACAGCTGTCCTCTACTCGATTGCAGGAATTATTGTTGCCATCTTGGCATCCTTGATTCTTTATATCTTGGTTCGTGGTTTGCCCCACATCTCTTGGTCTTTCTTGACTGGCAAATCCTCTTCTTACCAAGCAGGTGGAGGGATGGGAATTCAGCTCTATAATTCCTTCTTCCTTTTGGTCATTACCTTGATTATTTCTGTGCCCTTGTCTATGGGAGCTGGGATTTTCCTAGCTGAATACGCCAAAAAAGGTCCTGTGACCAATTTTGTCAGAACCTGTATTGAAATCTTGTCTTCACTGCCATCAGTGGTTGTGGGTCTCTTTGGTTACTTGATCTTTGTAGTTCAGTTTGAGTATGGATTTTCAATCATCTCAGGTGCCTTGGCCTTGACGGTCTTTAACTTACCTCAGATGACTCGTAATGTTGAAGACAGTTTGAAACACGTTCACCATACGCAACGTGAAGCTGGTCTGGCCCTTGGGATTTCTCGTTGGGAGACAGTTGTCCATGTAGTCATTCCAGAAGCTCTTCCAGGTATTGTGACTGGGGTCGTCTTAGCTTCTGGTCGTATCTTTGGTGAGGCTGCGGCTCTTATCTATACAGCAGGACAATCCGCTCCAGCCCTAGACTGGTCAAACTGGAACATTCTCAGTGTGACTAGCCCAATCTCAATCTTCCGCCAAGCAGAAACCTTGGCTGTCCACATTTGGAAAGTCAACAGTGAAGGTACCATTCCTGATGGAACTATCGTATCAGCAGGTTCTGCGGCCGTGCTCCTCATCTTTATCCTCATCTTTAACTTTGGAGCCCGCAAACTCGGAAGCTATCTACATAAGAAATTAACCGCTGCCTAAAGGAGAAGCCATGTCAAAATATAATTGGGATGAAAAGCATATCATCACCTTTCCTGAAGAGAAAGTGGCCCTCTCTACTAAGGATTTACATGTTTACTACGGTAAAAAAGAATCCATCAAGGGCATCGATATGCAATTTGAAAAAAATAAAATTACGGCCTTAATTGGCCCTTCTGGTTCAGGGAAATCAACCTACCTCCGCAGTCTCAACCGTATGAATGATACCATTGATATTGCTAAGGTCACAGGTCAAATTCTCTATCAAGGGATTGATGTCAACCGCCCAGAAATCAATGTTTATGAGATGCGTAAGCATATTGGAATGGTCTTCCAACGACCAAATCCCTTTGCCAAGTCTATCTACCGTAACATCACTTTTGCCCATGAACGTGCAGGAGTTAAGGACAAGCAAGTCTTGGATGAAATTGTGGAAACCTCTCTCCGTCAGGCTGCCCTTTGGGACCAGGTCAAGGACGATTTACACAAGTCTGCCTTGACCCTATCAGGTGGTCAGCAGCAACGTCTCTGTATCGCTCGTGCTATCTCTGTTAAACCAGATATCCTCTTGATGGATGAACCTGCGTCAGCCTTGGATCCGATTGCGACAGCCCAGCTGGAAGAAACGATGTTGGAATTGAAGAAGGACTTTACCATCATCATCGTGACCCACAGTATGCAGCAGGCTGCGCGTGCTAGTGATTACACAGGATTTTTCTACTTGGGTGACTTGATTGAGTACGATAAGACATCTAATATTTTCCAAAATGCCAAACTACAGTCAACCAATGACTATGTAACAGGACACTTTGGATAGAAAGGAAACAGTATGACAGAAGCGATTTTACAGGTGTCAGACCTGTCCGTTTACTACAATCAAAAAAAGGCCTTGAATAGTGTTTCCCTATCTTTCCAACCTAAGGAAATTACAGCTTTGATTGGTCCATCTGGATCAGGGAAGTCCACCCTTCTCAAGGCAATCAACCGCATGGGGGATCTCAATCCAGAGGTGACCACAACAGGTTCGGTGGTTTACAACGGCCACAACATTTACAGCCCACGTACAGATACAGTTGAATTGCGGAAGGAAATCGGTATGGTTTTCCAACAACCAAACCCTTTCCCTATGTCTATCTACGAAAATGTTGTTTACGGGCTTCGTATCAATGGAGTGAAGGATAAGCAGATTCTGGATGAAGCGGTGGAAAAAGCCTTGCAACGTGCTTCTATCTGGGATGAGGTCAAGGACCGCCTGCATGATTCAGCTATCGGGCTTTCAGGTGGACAACAGCAACGTGTCTGTGTTGCCCGTGTCTTGGCAACCAGTCCTAAAATCATTCTCTTGGATGAACCGACTTCTGCCTTGGACCCTATCTCTGCTGGTAAGATTGAGGAAACCTTGTATGGGCTAAAAAATAAATACACCATGCTCTTGGTTACGCGTTCCATGCAACAAGCCTCTCGTATCTCTGACAAGACAGGATTTTTCCTAGATGGAGATTTAATAGAGTTTAACGATACCAAGAAGATGTTCCTCAACCCACAACACAAGGAAACAGAAGATTATATTTCAGGAAAATTTGGATAAGGAGATAAATGATGTTACGTTCTCAATTTGAAGAAGATTTAGAGAAATTGCACAATCAGTTCTATGCTATGGGACAAGAAGTGCTATCCCAAATCAATCGTACAGTACGTGCCTTTGTTACGCATGACCGTGATTTGGCCAAGGAAGTCATCGAAGACGATGCAGAAGTAAACGAATACGAAGTGAAATTGGAGAAGAAATCATTTGAAATGATTGCCCTCCAACAACCGGTTTCTCAAGACTTGCGTACAGTTCTAACAGTCTTGAAGGCCGTGTCTGACTTGGAACGTATGGGTGACCATGCGGTGTCAATCGCAAAAGCAACTATTCGGATGAAGGGAGAACAACGTATCCCAGCTGTTGAGGAAGAAATCAAGAGAATGGGTCGCGATGTCAAGAACTTCGTCGAAGCAGCCCTTGACCTCTATCTCAATGCGTCAGTGGACCAGGCCTATGAAGTAGCAGCTATGGACGAAAAAATCAACCATTATTTTGATAGCATTCGTGACTTGGCTACAGAAGAGATCAAGAAAAATCCTGATGCCATTGTTACAGGTCGTGATTATTTCCAAGTGATTGCCTTCTTGGAACGTATTGGAGACTATGCCAAAAATATCTGTGAATGGGTTGTTTACTTTGAAACAGGTAAGATTGTCGAACTATAAAATAGATTCATTCTGTATAAAAAGGAGCTTAAAATCAATTGATAGCTCCTTTTATTGAATGAAAAAAATATTTTTAAGATAAAAATTCAAAAAACACTTGACAAGCAACTTGGATAGCGTTATAATTATACAAAATTAACAGAGAGGTTGTTTATTTATGAAATCAAAAAAATGGATATTTGTTTTATGTAGTCTTCTTGCAAGTTTCTTCTTAGTAGCTTGCCAGTCAGGTTCGAATGGTTCTCAGTCAGCTGTTGATGCCATTAAGCAAAAGGGGAAATTGGTAGTAGCGACCAGTCCTGACTATGCACCTTTTGAATTTCAATCTTTAGTTGATGGGAAAAATCAGGTAGTCGGTGCGGATATTGACATGGCTCAGGCTATTGCAGATGAACTTGGGGTTAAGTTGGAAATCTCAAGCATGAGTTTTGATAATGTTTTGACTAGTCTTCAAACTGGGAAGGCCGACCTAGCGGTTGCAGGAATTAGCGCTACTGACGAGAGAAAAGAAGTCTTTGACTTTTCAATCCCTTACTATGAAAACAAGATTAGTTTCTTGGTTCGTAAGTCTGATGTAGAAAAATACAAGGATTTAACTAGCCTAGAAAGTGCCAATATTGCAGCCCAAAAAGGAACTGTTCCAGAGTCTATGGTCAAGGAACAATTGCCAAAAGCTCAATTGACTTCCCTAACTAATATGGGTGAAGCTGTCAATGAATTGCAGGCTGGAAAAGTAGATGCTGTTCACATGGATGAGCCTGTTGCCCTTAGCTATGCTGCTAAAAATGCAGACCTAGCTGTCGCAACTGTTAGCTTGAAGATGAAGGACGGCGAAGCCAATGCAGTTGCCCTTAGAAAAAATAGTGCAGATTTGAAAGAAGTGGTGGATAAGGTCATCCAAAAACTCAAGGATGAAGGAACTTACCAAAGCTATCTTGAAAAAGCAGCAAGCCTAACAGAAGTTGAAGAATAAGAAAAAGCAGAGTTGGAAGTCATTCCAATTCTGCTTTTACATAGTTTAAAACATTTTCCAGATTGTCTAGGGACACCTTGGCAAATTGATAAGGGCAGGCGCTCAAATAGGCCTTTTCAAAGAAGTCCAAGCCCAGTTGACTATGTTTGAGACTGGCGATTTTAGGGTATCGTCTTAGATCAAGCAATACTCCATCGTGCAGAGGGAAGTGAGGAAGGGGGCAAGGAAATTTAGCTAACCTTTCCTCGATTTGTTTTTGGTAAGCTTCCTGATTGGCCAAGCGAGTCAGACGGTTTTTCTCAAACAGTTGACTGTCGATATAGAGTGATAAAGCTTTTTGCATGATGAGGTTACTGTCGTAATCTAGGATATTTTTGTAGGCCACAAAGGCTTCCTTGATTGCATTTGGAAGAATGAGTGCCGTAATCCGCAGAGCTGGAAAGAGGCTGGTTGAGAAGGATTTGATATAAATGACGCGCTCCTCTGTATCCAGATAGTGGAAGGTCTGGCCCTTCTTGGAATCCAAATCACCCAGATAGTCGTCCTCTACGATATAGACACCATACTTGGCAGCTAAGTCAAGAATAGCCCGTTTGTCCTGCTCTGAATAGGAATGCCCCAGAGGATAGTGAAAACGAGGAATGGTATAGAAAAACTTGATCTTTCCTGTTTTGAAATGGCGCTCCAGCTCCTCCAAATCAATCCCATCAATGCCTCGTTCAATTGTTTGATAGTCCAAGCCCTGAGCAATCAAGAGGCGATTCATCCGATGGTAGGTCGGCTGTTCCACCAAGATTTCCTTGGCTTGGCTAGGAAAGGATATTTGAGAAAGGATAAAAAGGGCTTGTTGGGTTCCAGAAGTCAGTACCAGTTGGTCAGCCTTGCAGTAGAGGGCTTGGTCAAAGAGGAGTTGGTGAATGGACTGTCTTAGGTCTTCTAAACCTTCTTGGTTGTCATAGTAGTTGAAGAGGTAGTTTTCCCGTCCAATCAAGGTTTCATTGACACAGAGTCGGAAATCGTCATAGGCGCTGGCATGTTCGTCCGTAACCTCGATTTCTAGGTCCTGGTGTTGCCCTTGTTCTAGAACATAGTAGCCACTCTGGGGCTTGGCATAGAGGTATTGTTCGTGCCGTAATTCCAGCAAGGCTCTCTGAATAGTGTCCTTGCTACAGTGAAAGTCAAGGCTCAGTTGACGGATAGAAGGCAGGCGACTTCCTGTTGGAAAACTTCCAGACTCGATACCGTTTTTCAGATAGGAAACAACCTCTTGGTACTTGCTTTGTTTCTTCATTCCAGACCTCCCTTGATTTTGTTACATTGTACCCTTTTTTTTTCTTCTTGGCAATGTCTAGGGTGTTTCTCTCGTTCACATCTAGGGGCAAATGTGGTATACTTAGGAGTAACATTTATAGAATAATACTCTTTGAAAATCTCTTCAAACCACGTCAGCTTCGCCTTGCCGTAGATATGGTTACTGACTTCGTCAGTTCTATCTACAACCTCAAAGCAGTGCTTTGAGCAACCTGCGGCTCGCTTCCTAGTTTGCTCTTTGATTTTCATTGAGTATAACAGACAAGAAAGAGAATGGATAAGAACGTGCAGGAACCAGTGAAATTATTTCAATACAATACCCTTGGAGCCTTGATGGCTGGCCTTTATGGTGGTACCATGACAGTAGGAGAATTACTAGAGCATGGTGACCTTGGTTTGGGAACCTTGGATTCCATTGATGGGGAGTTAATTGTCTTGGATGGCAAGGCTTATCAGGCCAAAGGCTCAGGAGAGCAACCAGAAATTGTGGAAGTGTCACCAGATGCCCTTATTCCTTACGCTGCAGTAGTACCGCATCAGGCAGAAGTCATTTTCCGCCAGCGCTTTGAGATGACAGACAAGGAATTGGAAGAACGAATCGAGTCATATTATGATGGGGAAAATCTTTTCCGCTCGATCAAGATTCGGGGGGAATTTTCACATATGCATGTGCGCATGATTCCCAAGTCGACACCAGATACCAAGTTTGCTGAGGTCGCAACCCATCAACCGGAATATAGTCGTGACAATGTGGCGGGAACTATCGTTGGTTTCTGGACGCCAGAGATTTTCCATGGGGTCAGTGTGGCAGGCTATCATCTACACTTCATCTCAGATGATTTGACCTTCGGTGGGCATGTCATGGACTTTGCCATTAAGGAAGGCATTATCGAGGTGGGAGCTGTTGACCAATTGGATCAACGTTTCCCAGTCCAAGACCGTCAATACTTGTTTGCTAAGTTCAATGTTGACGAGATGAAAAAAGATATTGAAAAGGCAGAATAGGAGAAGAAAATGACCATTCATATCATTATTACCATGGTGCTGTTGCTGGCTTTCTTGCTAGGAAGCATTTGGTATGCCAAAAAGAAATACCAGATTAATCTAGCTGTCTTGGGCTTGGGGGCTGTTGCCTTCTTTCTCTCTTCACAGATTCTAGAAAAATTGATTCATATCATAGTTCTTCATCCTCAAAAAGATGGAAGTATTGCCCTTTTACAAGACCATCCCCTGGTTTATATTGTCTATGGCCTAGCTATGGCGGCTTTCTTTGAGGAAACAGCTCGTCTTATTTTCTTCAAATGGTTGGAGAAAAAGAGAAGTTTGGAAAAGGCAGATGCCTTGGCTTATGGCTTGGGGCATGGTGGCTTGGAGTTGATTTTCCTAGGTCTTACTAGTTTGATTAATCTCTACATCGTTCTCTCAGCAGTTCAAACTCAGAATCCACAGGTCATGCAATTGCTGTCTGAAAATATGTTGAAAACTATTCAGTCGCTATCAGCCTGGCAGATTTATTTGCTTGGTTTTGAGAGAATCTTGGCGCTAGGTTTCCAATTACTCTTGACTGTTTGGGTTTACCAAGCTGTTCGCCAGAAGAAATGGATTTATCTCCTAGCAGCCTATGGACTACATGCCTTCTTTGACTTGGCACCATCTCTTGCCCAAGTTGGCTGGTTAACCAATCCAGTCTTGGTTGAAGTTGTCCTAGCACTTGAACTTGTTCTAGTCGCCTATGGAACCAAGGCAATCTTTTGCAAAAAATCATAAAAAGAGGGGAAACCTCTTTTTTTGTTTAAAATAAGCCCAAGATTTTTTTAGGGTCGTCAAATGGTCTTAAAAATGGTATAATGGAATGAATTTTGTAAAAGGAAGAGTGTCATGTCAGTAAAAGAAAACATGCTTGAAATCTTAGAAGGGATTGATATCCGTTTCAAAGAACCCTTGCATAGCTATAGTTATACAAAAGTAGGTGGAGAGGCCGATTATTTGGTCTTTCCACGAAATCGTTTTGAGTTGGCTCGCGTTGTTAAATTTGCCAATCAAGAAAATATCCCTTGGATGGTTCTTGGGAATGCCAGCAACATCATCGTTCGTGATGGTGGGATTCGTGGATTTGTCATCTTGTGTGACAAACTCAACAATGTTTCTGTTGATGGCTATACTATTGAAGCAGAAGCTGGTGCTAACTTGATTGAAACAACTCGCATAGCCCTTCGCCATAGCTTGACTGGTTTTGAGTTTGCTTGTGGCATTCCAGGGAGCGTCGGTGGTGCTGTCTTTATGAATGCGGGTGCCTATGGTGGCGAAATTGCCCACATCTTACAGTCTTGTAAGGTCTTGACCAAGGATGGAGGAATTGAGACCCTATCTGTAAAGGACTTGGCTTTTGGTTACCGCCATTCAGCTATTCAGGAGTCTGGTGCAGTTGTCTTGTCAGCTAAATTTGCCCTTGCTCCAGGAAGCCATCAGGTTATCAAGCAAGAAATGGATCGCTTGACGCATCTACGTGAACTCAAGCAACCTTTAGAATATCCATCTTGTGGTTCGGTCTTTAAGCGTCCAGTAGGACATTTTGCAGGTCAATTAATTTCAGAAGCTGGCTTGAAAGGCTATCGTATCGGTGGTGTTGAAGTGTCTGAAAAGCACGCAGGATTTATGATCAATGTTGCAGACGGAACGGCTAAAGACTACGAGGACTTGATTGAGTCTGTTATCGAAAAAGTCAAGGAACACTCTGGCGTTACTCTTGAGAGAGAAGTCCGTATTTTAGGTGAAAGCAAGTAGGAAGCTTTAGCTAAAAAGCTGCTGCTATGTCATGGAAAGGGGGTGAAAGCCTATCGTTAGTGCAGAAGAATGTAGGCAGTTCAATCTCCTACACGAGGTAGTGGCGGCCTGACAGAGCCCTGATCTGTTAATCTATGAAAAAGAAGGAATAAATGACAATTGAAAAAACCAATTATTGAATTCAAAAACGTCTCTAAAGTTTTTGAAGACAGCAACACCAAGGTTCTCAAAGACATCAACTTTGAGTTGGAAGAAGGGAAATTCTACACCCTTCTAGGCGCATCTGGTTCAGGGAAATCAACTATCCTTAACATCATTGCAGGTTTGCTAGATGCGACGACAGGAGATATTTTACTGGACGGTGTCCGTATCAATGACATCCCAACCAACAAGCGAGATGTCCATACTGTCTTCCAATCCTATGCCTTGTTTCCACATATGAATGTGTTTGAAAATGTTGCTTTTCCACTTCGCTTGCGCAAGATTGACAAGAAAGAAATCGAGAAACGCGTAGCGGAAGTTCTCAAGATGGTTCAGTTAGAAGGTTACGAAAAACGTTCCATCCGTAAACTCTCTGGAGGACAACGTCAGCGTGTGGCAATTGCCCGTGCCATCATCAACCAACCCCGTGTGGTTTTGTTGGACGAGCCTTTATCAGCGCTGGACTTGAAATTAAGAACAGACATGCAGTACGAACTGCGTGAACTGCAACAACGATTGGGCATTACCTTTGTCTTTGTCACTCACGATCAGGAAGAAGCACTTGCCATGAGTGACTGGATTTTCGTTATGAATGATGGCGAGATTGTCCAGTCTGGAACACCAGTAGATATCTACGATGAGCCAATCAACCACTTTGTTGCTACCTTTATCGGTGAGTCAAATATCTTGCCAGGAACCATGATTGAGGACTACTTGGTTGAGTTTAACGGCAAACGCTTTGAAGCAGTCGATGGGGGCATGAAGCCAAACGAGCCTGTGGAAGTCGTCATTCGTCCAGAGGACTTGCGCATCACTCTTCCTGAAGAAGGCAAGCTCCAAGTTAAGGTGGATACCCAGCTCTTCCGTGGGGTGCACTATGAAATTATCGCCTATGACGAACTTGGAAATGAATGGATGATCCACTCAACTCGTAAGGCCATCGTGGGTGAGGAAATCGGTCTGGACTTTGAACCAGAAGATATTCACATCATGCGTCTCAACGAAACTGAAGAAGAGTTCGATGCTCGTATCGAGGAGTACGTGGAAATCGAAGAGCAAGAAGCAGGTCTGATTAATGCAATCGAGGAGGAAAGAGATGAAGAAAACAAGCTCTAAACTCTTTGTAGTGCCCTACATGCTCTGGATTGCCCTCTTTGTCCTGGCACCCTTGGTCTTGATTTTCGGACAATCCTTTTTCAATATCGAAGGACAATTCAGTTTAGAAAACTATAAATCTTACTTTGCGTCACAAAACTTGACTCATCTCAAAATGAGTTTCAACTCTGTACTTTATGCAGGAATTGTGACCTTTGTAACCTTGCTTATCAGCTATCCAACAGCCCTCTTTTTGACCCGTCTCAAGCACCGTCAACTTTGGCTCATGCTGATTATCCTGCCGACTTGGATCAATTTGCTCCTTAAGGCCTATGCCTTTATCGGGATTTTTGGTCAAAATGGCTCTATTAACCAATTTTTGGAATTCATCGGAATCGGTTCACAACAGTTGCTCTTTACCGATTTCTCCTTTATCTTTGTCGCAAGCTACATCGAGCTTCCCTTTATGATTTTGCCGATTTTTAATGTCTTGGACGATATGGATAACAATCTTATCAATGCCAGCTATGACCTCGGTGCGACCAAGTGGGAGACTTTCCGTCATGTCATCTTCCCTCTGTCTATGAACGGAGTGAGAAGTGGGGTCCAATCTGTCTTTATCCCCAGCTTAAGTCTCTTCATGCTGACGCGTTTGATTGGTGGGAACCGTGTTATTACGCTGGGAACGGCTATTGAACAGAATTTCCTAACCAATGACAACTACGGTATGGGTTCAACCATCGGTGTAATTCTCATCTTGACCATGTTCATCACCATGTGGGTGACCAAGGAAAGGAGAGAACGATGAAAAAATTTGCCAATCTATATCTGGGCCTGGTCTTTCTTGTCCTCTACCTGCCAATTTTTTACTTGATTGGCTATGCTTTTAATGCAGGCAACGACATGAATAGCTTTACAGGCTTTAGCTTGAGCCATTTTAAAACCATGTTTGGTGATGGTCGCCTTATGTTGATTGTGACTCAGACCTTTTTCTTGGCCTTTCTGTCAGCCTTGATAGCGACCATTATCGGGACTTTTGGAGCTATTTACATCTACCAGTCTCGTAAGAAGTACCAAGAAGCCTTTCTTTCACTCAATAATATCCTCATGGTTGCGCCTGATGTTATGATTGGTGCCAGCTTCTTGATTCTCTTTACCCAACTCAAGTTCTCACTTGGCTTTTTGACCGTTCTATCTAGTCACGTCGCCTTCTCCATTCCTATCGTGGTCTTGATGGTCTTGCCACGTCTTAAGGAAATGAATGGGGACATGATTCATGCGGCCTATGACTTGGGAGCTAGTCAATTTCAGATGTTCAAGGAAATCATGCTGCCTTATCTGACTCCGTCTATCATTGCAGGATATTTCATGGCTTTCACCTATTCACTAGATGACTTTGCCGTGACCTTCTTTGTAACGGGAAATGGCTTTTCAACCCTGTCAGTCGAGATTTACTCTCGTGCTCGCAAGGGGATCTCGCTAGAAATCAATGCCCTGTCTGCCCTTGTTTTTCTCTTTAGTATTATCTTAGTTGTTGGATATTACTTTATCTCACGTGAGAAGGAGGAGCAAGCATGAAAAAACTCTATTCATTTTTAGCAGGAATTGTAGCCATTATCCTGGTCTTGTGGGGAATTGCGACGCATTTAGATAGTAAAATCAACAGTCGAGATAGTCAAAAACTGGTTATCTACAACTGGGGAGACTATATCGATCCAGAACTCTTGGAGAAATTCACAGAAGAAACAGGAATCCAAGTACAGTACGAGACCTTTGATTCCAACGAAGCCATGTACACCAAGATTAAGCAGGGTGGAACGACCTACGATATTGCCATTCCTAGTGAATACATGATTAATAAGATGAAGGACGAAGACCTCTTGGTACCTCTTGACTATTCAAAACTTGAAGGTCTTGAAAATATCGGGCCAGAGTTCCTCAACCAGTCCTTTGACCCAGGCAATAAATTCTCTATCCCTTACTTCTGGGGAACCTTAGGAATTGTCTACAATGAAACCATGGTAGAGGAAGCACCTGAGCATTGGGATGATCTCTGGAAGCCAGAGTATAAAAACTCTATCATGCTTTTTGATGGGGCGCGTGAGGTATTGGGACTAGGACTTAATTCCCTTGGCTACAGCCTCAACTCTAAAAATCCACAGCAGTTAGAAGAGACAGTAGATAAACTCTACAAATTGACTCCAAATATCAAGGCCATTGTGGCGGACGAGATGAAGGGCTACATGATTCAGAACAACGCTGCTATCGGCGTGACCTTCTCTGGGGAAGCTAGCCAAATGCTAGAAAAAAACGAAAATCTACGCTATGTGGTACCGACAGAAGCCAGCAACCTTTGGTTTGACAATATGGTTATACCAAAAACAGTCAAAAACCAAGATGCAGCCTATGCCTTTATCAACTTTATGTTGAAACCTGAAAATGCTCTTAAAAATGCAGAGTATGTCGGCTATTCAACACCAAACCTACCAGCTAAGGAATTGCTCCCAGAGGAGAAAAAAGAAGATAAAGCCTTCTATCCTGATGCTGAAACCATGAAACACCTAGAAGTTTATGAGAAATTTGACCATAAATGGACAGGAAAATATAGCGACCTCTTCCTACAGTTTAAAATGTATCGGAAGTAGGAGTTAGATGTAAGAAAACGGATCAGTCAAGCTGGTTCGTTTTTTTATAGAAGTCATTTTTTTCAGCCATATATTTTTCTATTCTAGTTGCTTATTTTCTTTCTCAGTAGTATACTAAGTTTAACCTTACAGAAAGCGGTAATAAATAATGAAAATATCTACTTTTTTCAAAAAATTTTATTGCCCAGCCTTTTTGACTGTTCAGCAAACTGTTATACTATTCTCTCTAAAGGATGGTTTGGATCGACAATACCTAACAACTGATTCCATACATTTGGTGATAGGGTTCTTTATATTTGTAAATATTTTCGAAGCTATCTTTAACAATTCAAAACTTTGGAATAAAAGTTGGGATAAAAAGAGTTATAGTAGTAAGAAAAAATATGTTCTGAAAAAGTAATCTGAGATGTAGGAAATGGGTTATTAAATGGGTATCATTTCCAGTTGACGTAAGCTTAAAAAAACGTTATAATAAGAAAGTTGAGAATTGATTTTCAATCAACTTAGTCCAGAGAAATGGCGGTGCTGCGAGCCATCTAAGTTAGGAAGTCATGCTACTCAATTTAACAATTGCATAAGAACAAGAGAATGACAAGTTCATTGAATGAAGGTGGTACCGCGGTTTTTCGCCCTTCGTGATATGAGCTTGTCTTTTGATTTTTTGGAGGTGTTGATGAAAACATTTCTTGTCAAACAAAAGTTTCGTCTTGGAGGCGAACGCTTCGCTATCAAGGATGACAGGGGAGAAATCGCCTATCAAGTGGAGGGGTCATTTTTTAAGATTCCCAAAACTTTTACTATCTATGATGCTAATGGTGAACAGGTTAGTCAGATCAGTAAAGAAATCTTGACCTGGCTTCCTCGTTTTGAGATTCAGCTTTGGGATGGCTCGAGTTTTGTCATTCGCAAGAAGTTGACCTTCTGGCGAGATAAGTATGAGTTTGATAATCTGGGTCTTCGTATCGAGGGCAATATCTGGGATTTGAATTTCAAATTGCTGGATGATCGCGATCAGCTGATTGCGGAAATCAAGAAAGAACTCTTTCATCTGACCTCTACCTATAATGTAACGGTCCTTGAGGACGCTTATGCAGACCTAGTCATTTCCCTCTGTGTCGCGATTGACTATGTGGAAATGCTGGAAAGCCAATCACATTAAACAAGTAAATAAGGAGACAATATGAAACAACTATCTAGTGCACAAGTACGCCAAATGTGGCTTGATTTCTGGGCAACCAAAGGTCACTCAGTAGAACCATCAGTGAGCTTGGTTCCTGTAAATGACCCAACTCTTTTGTGGATCAACTCTGGGGTAGCAACCCTTAAGAAATACTTTGACGGGACTATTATCCCTGAAAATCCACGTATTACCAATGCCCAAAAGGCTATCCGTACCAACGATATTGAAAACGTAGGGAAGACTGCACGTCACCATACCATGTTTGAAATGTTGGGGAACTTCTCTATCGGGGATTACTTCCGTGATGAAGCTATCACTTGGGCTTATGAGCTTTTGACCAGCCCAGAATGGTTTGATTTCCCAGCTGAAAAACTTTACATGACCTACTATCCAGATGATAAAGATTCATACAACCGCTGGATTGAAGTGGGAGTGGATCCAAGTCACTTGATTCCAATCGAGGACAACTTCTGGGAAATCGGTGCTGGGCCTTCTGGACCAGATACAGAAATCTTCTTTGATCGTGGTGAAGCCTTTGACCCAGAAAATATCGGTCTTCGTCTCCTTGCAGAAGATATCGAAAACGACCGTTATATCGAAATCTGGAACATCGTTTTATCACAATTTAACGCAGACCCTGCTGTTCCTCGTAGCGAATACAAGGAATTGCCACACAAGAACATTGATACGGGCGCTGGTTTGGAGCGTTTGGTGGCGGTTATCCAAGGGGCTAAGACCAACTTTGAAACAGACCTCTTCATGCCAATCATTCGTGAAGTAGAGAAATTGTCTGCTAAGGTCTATGACCAAGATGGCGACAACATGAGCTTCAAGGTTATCGCTGACCATATCCGTTCATTGTCATTTGCCATCGGTGATGGTGCTCTTCCTGGAAACGAAGGACGTGGTTATGTCCTTCGCCGTCTTCTCCGTCGTGCTTCTATGCATGGTCAAAAATTGGGAATCAACGAGCCTTTCCTTTACAAACTCGTTCCAACCGTTGGAAAAATCATGGAAAGCTACTACCCAGAAGTGCTTGAAAAACGTGACTTTATCGAAAAAATCGTTAAGAGCGAGGAAGAGTCATTTGCGCGTACTCTTCACTCAGGTCAACACTTTGCTCAAGGCATCGTAGCAGACTTGAAAGAAAAAGGTCAATCTGTCATTGCTGGTTCAGATGTCTTCAAACTTTACGACACTTATGGATTCCCAGTTGAATTGACTGAAGAAATCGCTGAAGAAGCTGGGATGACTGTAGACCGTGAAGGATTTGAAGCAGCCATGAAAGAACAGCAAGAACGCGCGCGTGCGTCAGCTGTCAAGGGTGGCTCAATGGGTATGCAAAATGAAACTCTTCAAAACATCACTGTAGAAAGTGTCTTCAACTACAATGCTAGCCAATTGTCTTCTAAATTGGTGGCTATCGTAGCTGACAATGCAGAAGTAGAAGCTGTATCAGAAGGAACTGCCTCTCTTATCTTTGCGGAAACGCCATTCTATGCTGAAATGGGTGGACAGGTCGCTGACCACGGACAAATCTTGGATGAGTCAGGTAAGGTTATGGCTACTGTGACAAATGTTCAAAAAGCACCAAACGGACAAGCTCTTCACACTGTTGATGTTCTTGCACCGCTTGCTTTGAACCAAGAATATACCTTGGCAATTGATACAAATCGTCGTCACCGTGTTATGAAAAACCATACTGCGACTCACTTGCTTCACGCTGCTCTTCACAACATTCTTGGAAACCACGCAACACAAGCAGGATCTCTTAACGAAGTTGAATTCCTTCGCTTTGACTTTACCCACTTCCAAGCAGTAACTGCTGAAGAATTGCGTGCCATTGAACAGCAAGTCAACGAGAAAATCTGGGAAGCCATTGCTGTAGAAACTGTTGAGACAGATATTGACACTGCTAAAGAAATGGGAGCTATGGCTCTCTTTGGTGAGAAATACGGCAAGGAAGTCCGTGTTGTTACTATCGGTGACTACTCTATCGAGCTTTGTGGTGGTACCCACGTTGGCAATACTTCTGAGATTGGACTCTTCAAGATTGTCAAAGAAGAAGGTATCGGATCAGGAACTCGCCGTATCTTGGCAGTGACTGGTAAGGAAGCCTTTGAAGCCTACCGTGAACAAGAAGATGCTCTTAAAGCAGTTGCAGCAACCTTGAAAGCACCTCAGCTTAAAGAAGTCCCTCACAAGGTAGAAGGGCTTCAAGAACAACTTCGTCAACTTCAAAAAGAAAATGCTGAATTGAAAGAAAAAGCCGCAGCTGTAGCCGCAGGCGATATCTTCAAGGATGTGAAGGAAGTCAATGGTCACCGTTACATTGCTAGCCAAGTGTCTGTATCTGATGCTGGTGCCCTTCGTACTTTTGCAGATAACTGGAAACAAAAAGACTACTCTGATCTTCTTGTCCTAGTTGCCGCTATCGGTGACAAAGTCAATGTTCTTGTAGCAAGCAAGACAAAAGACCTTCATGCAGGAAACCTTGTCAAAGAATTAGCACCAATCGTCGATGGACGTGGTGGTGGTAAACCAGACATGGCCATGGCAGGAGGAAGCAACCAAGCTAAGATCCAAGAATTGTTGGATGCAGTAGCAGGTAAATTGTAATCAAGTAATACTCTTCGAAAATCAAATTCAAACAACGTCAGCTTCGCCTTGCCGTACTCAAGTACAGCCTGCGGCTAGCTTCCTAGTTTGCTCTTTGATTTTCATTGAGTATAAAGATCTATCCATTTTGGTAGGTCTTTTTTTTGAATGTAAAAAAGCCAAATCCGTTTGGACCTGGCTTTATAATCATTGGCAATTAGATTGTATTGGCTGCCCAGACACTTACCGAAGCAGCTGAGACTGGGAATTGTCCATAACCTTCCTCATCGATTGTAACTTGACCTTGGTGGTTTCCAAGTAAATCTACGAAAGTTTGGTTAGCCCATTCTTGGCCGACAAACATTGACTTGCTGTTTTCTTGGTCATTTGAGATAAGGACTGCGATTGGGGATTGATTTTCAGCACCTGAACGTACCCAACCGATACAGTTAGCATCATCAAAGTAGTCATTTTGTTCTCCGTAGGCCAAGTCTTTTCGGATGGCTAGGAGGCAGTCAAGGACTTCTTTGAAATCTTGTTGAGCATACTGTCCTGAAATCCCATAGTAGTCACCGTAAAAGACACATGGAAGCCCATCTTGGCGTAATAGAATGAGGGTATAGGCTGCTGGTTTGAACCATTCTTCAACAGTAGACTCAAGAGCCTGACCACGTTGGGTATCGTGGTTGTCGACAAAAGTCACAGCCTTGTCAGGCTTGAGTTCAACCAAGCTATCTGTGAAAATACCACGAAGGTCATAGTTTGCGCCAGCTTGACTGGCTTCAAAGAGATTCTGGTGGAGACGAACATCAACAAGGTCGAATCGTTCTTCCGTTTTTTCAAGATAGTCTAGATTAGCTTCCTTGTCAGGGTTCCAAAATTCACCAAAAACATAGAAATCCTGACCGTATTTTTCCTTCATATCACGGATAAAATTGCTCATGAAGAAAGAGTCAATGTGTTTAACGGCATCCAAGCGGAAACCAGCTACACCAGTCGTTTCCATGAACCAGTCAGCCCAGTCATAGATATTTTGGATGACTTCAGGATGTTTAAAGTCTAGGTCGGCATACATGAGGTAGTCATAGTTACCGTTTTCGTTATCGACCAATTCCTCGTTGGCCCAGCCCTTATTGTCCCCTTGGATCAGATAAATCCCAGACTTACGGCGTTTTGCATCGTAGTCTGTACCTGTGAAGTGGTACCAGTGCCAGTGGAAGTCATTGTAGGTATCTTGGCGACCATCGAAGGTAAAACTAGTCCAGCCATTGATAGTGAAGGGTTCCCCAAGTTCAACTGTACGGTCTACAGGATCCACTTCAATAACCTGAAAGGCTTCCATGTGATCGGCTGCAGCCTTGTGGTTGAGTACCACATCGGCCATAGGCTGGATTCCCTGTGCTTTTAGGGTTTGAATGGCTTGAAGATAGTCTTCTTTGAAACCATACTTGGTGCGGATAGTACCTTTTTGGTTAAACTCTCCTAGGTCGAATAAGTCATAGACCCCATAGCCGACATCTTTTTCATTGGTTGCCTTAAAAGCTGGTGGCATCCAGACGTGGCTAATCCCCAGATGAGCTAGGTGTGGAGCATCTTCAGCCAGACGCGTCCAGTGCTGACCATCGTGGGGCAGATACCATTCAAAGTATTGCATGAGTGTTTGATTTTGCATGATGTTTCCTCTTACTTGTCAATCTTGTTCTTTATTCTATCATAAAGTATTGGTTAGCTCAAACGTTTGCGTAAGATAGAAAAAATATATTTTAACTACTTAAAATAAAGTGTTGATTTTTTTGTATCAAAGTGCTAGTATAATAGTATGTAATATAGATAAAGATAGGAGTCATCCCATGATTGAATTTCAAAATGTTAGTAAGTTGTATGGTGATAAAGAGGTTTTGAGCAATCTCAATTTGCAGATTGAAAATGGGGAGATTATGGGCTTGATTGGTCATAATGGGGCTGGAAAATCGACCACTATAAAATCCCTAGTCAGTATCATTTCGCCCAGCAGTGGTCGTATTTTGGTAGATGGTCAGGATTTATCGGAAAATCGTTTAGCTATCAAACGAAAGATTGGCTACGTAGCAGACTCGCCTGACTTATTTTTGCGCTTAACGGCCAATGAATTTTGGGAATTGATCGCCTCATCCTATGATCTGACTAGCTCTGACTTGGAGACTAGTCTAGCTAGGCTATTGAACGTTTTTGATTTTGCTGAAAACCGCTATCAGGTTATTGAAACCCTTTCTCACGGAATGCGTCAGAAAGTCTTTGTCATTGGGGCACTCTTGTCTGATCCCGATATTTGGGTTTTGGACGAACCCTTGACTGGTTTGGATCCCCAGGCTGCCTTTGATTTGAAGAAAATGATGAAGGAGCATGCGCAAAAAGGCAAGACAGTCTTGTTTTCAACTCATGTCCTAGAGGTAGCTGAGCAAGTCTGTGATCGGATTGCCATTTTGAAAAAGGGACATTTGATTTATTGTGGTAGCGTAGAGGACTTGAGGAAAGATCACCCAGACCAGTCTTTGGAGAGTATCTATCTTAGCCTTGCCGGTAGAAAAGAGGAGGTTTCAGATGCGTCTCAAGGTCATTAAAAAATTAGTTGATATCAATATCCTCTATTCATCTAAAGAAGCTAATCTGGCTAACCTACGAAAGAAGCAGGCTAAGAATCCTGGGAAAAAAGTAAATGTTTCCGCTAGAGTCCTAAGTTCTTACATTTTTTCTAGTCTCTTGATGCTTTTCATGTTTATAAATATAGCCTTTCGTTTTCCTTTTGAGGAAATGCCTGTTTATTTTAGCTTCATGGTTGCTATTTTACTAGTGATTGCCTTTTCAACTTCTTTAACAGCTTTTTACAATGTCTTTTATGAGAGTAAGGACCTAGTCTCCTATAGGCCCTATGCCTTTAAAGAATCAGAGATTATAATCGCTAAAGGACTGTCTGTCCTCTTGCCAGCTCTGCCTGGAATTGTACCAATCCTAGCTTATTTTCTAGTCCTCTATATTAGGCTAGCACCTTCTCTTTGGCTAGGCTTGCCTTTGATGCTACTGTCCTTGGCTCTATTATTTGTTTCTGTGGCTCTAGTGATGGTAGTGGCAGTGCATTTCTTGGCTCAAACTGCGCTTTTTAGAAAGTATCAGTCTATTTTTTCGAATGTGATGATTGGGATAGGAGTTCTCACACCTTTAATATTTGTCTTCTTTCTACAGTCGACTTCTAGAGGTATAGGTGATCAGACTAAAGAAATTCCACCTCTTCTTTATCCTATTCATCTCTTTTACAAAATAGCAGTGGAGCCTTTTTCGATAGAAGCCATCCTAGGTCTGCTCGCTTGGATAGCTTTAACTGTTTTCTTGCTTTACCTGACCCAAAAGAAGGTTTTTCCTCATTTTTATGACGTGATTCTGCTTAACAGTGAGGAGAAGGTCAAGAAAGAACGTCGCAGTAAGGAGGGGCTTTCAACTACTAAAAAGGGCTTTTTCCGTATGGTTTTACGCTACCACCTCACCCTTTTGGGACAGGGGACTGGCGTGATTACAGTGCTTTTTACAAGTGCTTTCCTTCCTTATCTCATGATGATCGGTCTGATTTCCAACATCCGAGATTCTCAGATAGTTCCAGACATTCATCCTCCATACTGGTTACCCTTGTTTTTTATAGGTCTCTTTCTAGCTGTTGTCAATAACAATATCACCAGCCTGCATTCAATTGCCTTATCCTTGGAGAGGGAAAATGTTGATTTTCTTAAGAGTTTACCCTTTGACTTTGCTCGTTATGTGAAACTGAAATTTTGGATTATATTTGCTGTCCAGTCCTTTTTACCAGTTCTGACTTTACTTGGTCTTTCTCTATATTTAGGCTTGCCCATCCTTTCGATGATTTACCTTCTTGTAGTCTGGACCCTTGCCAGTGTCATCCTTTCTTGCCACCATTACTTTAAGGACGTTAAAAATTTGTCAACCAATTGGAGTAACATTACGGACTTGGTGAACCGTTCAAATCGTATAGTAGCAATTGTTTTGATTTTGGTTTACAGTGCAATCTTGATGGCCCTTGTAATCGGAAGCATATTCTTGGTTCAGTCTCTCGCCCCTGTCCTTGCCATCAGCTTGGGAGTAGGAGTTCTTATCCTCTTACTTGCTCTTGCTATTTTTGGCTATCATTACTACCTGTCACGCATATTGGCAGAGATAGAAAAAAGATGAGATAGTTGGTCGCTTGCTTGATAAATTCAATTCGACAAACGTTTTTGTAGTTTGTTAGAATGTAGTTATAAAATATTAAGATTGGTAATCAAAAATATATAGGGAGGAATGTTTTGAATAAGAAATATAACGTAGTTCTATTTTTGTTGTTTATAGTTTATTTATTTGGATATTTTTCAATTTCAAAAACGTTAATTCCTTTAATGTGTGTGATCCAAGTATTTTTGATAGAAAATATATTTAGAGTTCGAAATAGAGTTATTCAAATAGGTGAAATAATAATTATTGTTGCTTCTATAATATTATTTATTGATAGTATATTGATTTTGTAGCAGAAGGCTTTTCTATAAAATCAAATTTTCCAGATATCTACTGAAGCTGATTTATTTTCTCTCTACCTATAATCTCACAGTTAACCTGAGGCTAGTTCCCTTGTTTGTTCTTTGATTTTCGTTGAATTTTATTTGATAAAAAGAAATGCTCCTCCAAAACGGAAGGGCATTTTTTATTGTGATTTTGATTCGGTTTCTGCCGACTCTGGATGGAGTTCTTGGTAACTTGGTGCCTTGAAAAGGTCAGTAGTGGTCTTACCTTGTCGTTGGCTAAAGAGACTGGTTGATTGACTACCTTTTTCCTGTTCAATCTTTTGCAGAATTGGCAAGGAATTGAGGTAAGAAATACTTTCTGTATTAACTTTTCCAAGATGATCTGCTTGGTAGAAACGTATCAAATCGCCAGTTTGAATCTGGTCGCTGATTTTTAGCTGTTGGCTGGCTGCCTGCCGAACGATTTCTAGTTCAGTCTGAGCCTGTTCATCAAGATTACTGATTTCAAGACCGCTTTCAGTATAGTAGGTTCGTCCGTCATAACTGGTGTATTTAGGTGTGACGAAGGAATTTGCAGTTCGAAAGGCAACGATTTCTTGATGGTCTGGTGATAGGAGGTCTTGTCCAACTTGAAGGAAGGAATTGGACTCAATACCAAGGAGGTGTTCGAGAGTCGGTAAGATATCGATTTGCCCACCGTAGGTATTGATGATTTGCCCCTTTTCATAACCAGGCATGACCACCATAAAAGGCACTCGTTGCAACATGGCATTGTCGTAATTCGACCAGTTCTCAGAAGTCTTGCCAATTAAAGGAGCCAGGTCAGGATTGCGGGAGTTAGAAATTCCATAATGGTCTCCGTAGATGACGATGATGGATTTTTCATAGAGGCCACTTTCTTTGAGATAGTCAAAGAAGGACTTGATGGCACTATCCAGATAGTTAGCTGTTTGGAAGTAGCCGTTGATGGTTTCATCTTTGGTTTTAGCCAAGGGGAAACCAAGCTCATCGCCTGTCAGATTGCTAGCATAGGGATAGTGATTGGATACCGTGATATACTTAGCATAAAAAGGCTGCTGCAAGTGCTCCAGATACTGGATAGAATCTTTCATCATAATTTTATCATTTAAACCATATTGGAAAGAATTGCTACTGTCTTGCTTGGTAAAATAGGAAGCATCAAAGAAGTATTGGTAGCCCCATTGTTTATAGGTCGTATTTCGATTCCAGAAGGTACCGATATTACCGTGAAAGACGGCACTCGATTGGTAGCCATTTTTTGTTAGGATAAAAGGCGCAGCTTGCTGGGTATTGGTACCTCCATAGTTGACCATGAAAGAACCTTGGTCAAGTCCAAACAAACCAGTCTCTAGCATGGTTTCCGCATCTGAGGTTTTACCAGCCTTGACTTGGTTAAAGATATTCGAAAAGGCTAGGGTTGCTTGAGAATGGTAGAGGGAATTAAGGAAGGGAGTGACTTCATGCTCAGTTCCATCTATGTTGAGTTTATAGTCCAGTAGGAACTGCTGGAAGCTCTCCAAGTGGAGATAAATCACATTTTTTCCTTTGGCTAAGCCGAAATAGTCTGGATTAGTCTTAGCCGAATGTTCTTGAATATAATCTGTAATAGGTTGAAGATCAGTCTCAGAGGCCTTGGCACGTTCTTTGTTGGCACTGTAGGATTGGTTGGCACTATAGCCTAAAAAGGCTGGTAAACTAAGGGCACGAACAATATAATAATTAGAAAATCCTCGCGATAGGAGATCGGGACGTTCAATCTCTGCCAAGAAAAGATTAGCAGAAAAGAGCAGGGCTGAGAGAGCAGTGATGGCAACACTGGAGCGGAATTTGAAAGGTCTCTTATCCAGCTGGATGAGCTTCTTATAGAGAAGATAAGCCAGCAGTGGGAAATCCATAAAATAGATGAAATCCCAAAAGCGCAGTAACTCTAGTTCTGCAGTACCAACAGATACCTTGCTGACCACCTTCATGGTATTGGCCGTGATAAAGTCACTAAATTCTCGATAGTAAAAAATATTAGAATAGAGCCAAATGAATAAAAGGCTGTAAATAGCTATACTAAGACTGTAAAAGACCTTGGTTGACCGAGCATAGAGGGCTAGAGCCAGCAGGAGGAGTCCCAAAGGAAGGGGGTTGAAAAAGGCGATAAAGGCAAGATAATTTCCTTGCAGCTTGCCCAATTGAATATCTAAATTAAAGTCAACGGTATAGGCTAATAAGGTTTTGAGCCAATAGAGGATTAAAAGGGTTAGGACAAAACCCAGTCTGGTACCCATGGCTTTTTGGATTTTGTTAAAATTGATTCTCACACAATTACTTCCTAAGTTTTTATTAGTATTAGTATACCATTTTTTAAAACTAGAGTAAAAAAGCAAGGGTAGTTTCTTTTTTGAGAATTGTCACAAAATTTGCTATAATAGGGACTATGAATAGAATAAGAGTCAACAAACGGGTTGAAAAAAAGCTTTCAAAGGGACTAGTTTTACTAGAAGCTAGCGACCTTGCAGATGTTCATCTCAAGGATCAGGAAGTAGAAGTTCATAGTCAAGATGGAAACTTTCTTGGTACTGCCTACCTTTCTCAGCAAAACAAGGGCTTGGGCTGGTTTGTTAGCAAAGACAAGGTGACCTTCAATCAAGCTTTCTTTGAAACGCTGTTTAGACAAGCTAAAGAAAAGAGAAGTGCCTACTATCAAGACGAATTGACAACTGCCTTTCGTCTCTTCAACCAAGAGGGAGATGGTTTTGGCGGTCTGACAGTGGACCTTTATGGCGACTATGCCGTCTTTTCTTGGTATAACTCTTATGTTTATCAGATTCGCAAGGTTATCTCAGAAGCTTTTAGCCAGATTTTTCCTGAGGTTTTAGGGACCTATGAGAAGATCCGCTTTAAGGGTTTGGGCTATGAATCTGCCCATGTTTATGGTCAAGAAGCACCTGACTTTTTCACTGTTTTGGAAAATGGTGTTCTGTATCAAGTCTTTATGAACGATGGCTTGATGACAGGGATTTTCCTAGATCAGCATGAAGTTCGCGGTAGTTTAGTGGATGGATTGGCTATGGGTAAATCCTTGCTCAATATGTTTTCCTACACAGCAGCCTTTTCAGTGGCTGCGGCCATGGGAGGAGCAAGCCAGACTACTTCGGTTGACCTAGCTAAACGTTCACGAGAATTGTCTCAAGCGCATTTTCAGGCAAATGGAATCAGTACAGACGACCATCGTTTTATAGTCATGGATGTTTTTGAGTATTTCAAGTATGCCAAACGAAAAGACTTGACCTATGATGTGATTGTCCTAGATCCGCCTAGCTTTGCTCGGAACAAAAAACAAACTTTCTCTGTGGCCAAGGATTATCATAAGTTGATTTCCCAGAGTCTTGAGATTTTAAATCCGGACGGTATTATTATTGCCAGCACCAATGCTGCCAATGTATCCCGCCAGAAATTTACAGAACAAATTGATAAAGGCTTTGCAGGAAGTAATTACCAGATTTTAAATAAATACGGTCTTCCAGCAGATTTTGCCTATAATAAAAAAGATGAAAGTAGTAATTACCTCAAGGTGATTAGTATGAAGGTTAGTAAATGAAATTAATTGTTTCAGTAATGCCAAGAAGTTTAGAGGAGGCCCAGGCTCTGGATGCCACGAGGTACCTAGATGCCGACATCATTGAATGGCGCGCCGACTATCTGCCTAAAGAAGCGATTTTGCAGGTGGCTCCAGCTATTTTTGAAAAATTTGCAGGCCGTGAGTTAGTTTTCACGTTGCGAACTCGCTCTGAAGGGGGAGAAATCGACCTTTCTCCAGAAGAATATATCCATCTAATCAAGGAAGTGGCGCAACTCTATCAACCAGACTATATTGATTTTGAGTATTACAGCTACAAGGATGTTTTTGAGGAAATGCTGGACTTCCCAAATCTCGTTTTGAGTTACCACAATTTCCAAGAAACACCTGAAAATATGATGGAAATCTTGTCAGAGTTGACGAGCCTAAATCCAAAACTTGTTAAGGTTGCAGTGATGGCTCACACGGAGCAGGATGTGCTAGACTTGATGAACTATACACGAGGCTTTAAAATCCTCAATCCTGAGCAGGAATATGTGACGATTTCTATGGGCAAGGTGGGCAAGGTCTCTCGTATCACTGCGGATGTGACAGGTTCTAGCTGGTCTTTTGCTAGTCTAGATGAGGCAAGTGCCCCAGGTCAGATTTCCTTAGCTAACATGAAAAAAATTCGGGAGATTTTGGATGAAGCTTGATGGCTATACACGTTTAGCTGCCGTTGTTGCTAATCCTATTAAGCATTCTATTTCCCCCTTCATCCACAATAGGGCCTTTGAGGCGACAGCTACCAATGGTGCTTACGTGGCTTGGGAGATTGAAGCGGCTGACTTGGAAGTCACAGTGGCCAATATTCGTCGCTACCAGATGTTTGGCATTAACCTGTCCATGCCCTATAAGGAGCAGGTGATTCCTTATTTGGATGAGCTGAGCGATGAAGCGCGCTTGATTGGTGCGGTCAATACGGTTGTCAATGAGAATGGCAATTTAATTGGATATAATACAGATGGCAAGGGATTTTTTAAGAGCTTGCCTTCTTTTACAATTTCAGGTAAGAAGATGACCCTGCTGGGTGCAGGTGGTGCGGCTAAATCAATCTTGGCACAGGCTATTTTGGATGGTGTCAGTCAGATTTCAGTCTTTGTTCGTTCAGTTTCTATGGAAAAAACAAGACCTTACCTGACCAAGTTACAGGAGCAGACAGGCTTTAAAGTAGACTTGTATGCTTTAGAAGATGTTCCTGAACTGCAAGCAAGGATTGCTGAGTCGGATTTGCTGGTTAATGCCACCAGTTTGGGCATGGATGGTCAATCATCTCCAGTTCCTGAAAGAATAGTCTTACCAGAAACTCTCTTAGTGGCAGATATTATTTACCAACCCTTTGAAACACCATTTTTGAAATGGGCTAGGAGGCAGGGCAATCCAGCGGTCAATGGTCTGGGAATGTTGCTCTATCAAGCTGCAGAAGCTTTTCAACTGTGGACAGGCAAGGAAATGCCGACAGAAGAAATTTGGCAGTCCTTAACAGAAAAATACCAATAAAGAAAGGGAGATTCTCCTATGAAAATCAGAATCGATATTCCTCATCATCCTTATGATATTCAGATTGAAAAAGGCTGTCTGGCTCAGGCTGGTCAATGGTTGCGAGAATTCTGGCAACCACAAAAGGTAGTCATTGTGACAGATAACCATGTAGCTTCTCTTTATGCAGAGAAGGTCAAGCTCAGCCTAGAAGATGCTGGTTTTCAGGTAGCAGTTTTTGACTTTTTAGAAGGCGAAGAAAGAAAGAATTTAACCACTGTTCAGAAAGTCTATGAATTCCTAGTTAAGCAGGGGTTGACTCGTAGCGATGGAATCGTGGCTCTTGGTGGCGGTGTCGTTGGGGACCTGGCTGGTTTTGTAGCCTCTACCTATATGCGGGGCATTCATTTTGTTCAGATTCCGACTAGTTTGACAGCCCAAGTGGATTCTTCTATTGGTGGAAAGACAGGCGTCAATACTCCATTTGCCAAGAATATGGTGGGTACCTTTGCCCAACCAGATGGGGTTCTGATTGACCCACTTGTTCTTGAAACTCTCGGAAAAAGAGAGTTGATTGAAGGAATGGGTGAAGTTATCAAGTATGGCTTGATTGAGGATCCAGAACTGTGGGCTCTTTTGACGGAACTGGATGGTTCTGTTGAGAGCATTCTGGAACATGCAGAGACCTTGATTGAACATTCTTGTCAGGTCAAGCGCAAGATGGTGGTTGAGGATGAGTTGGACAATGGTGTACGCCTTTACCTCAACTTTGGCCACACTATTGGTCATGCCATTGAAGCAACGGCTGGTTATGGCAAGGTCATGCATGGAGAAGCTGTGGCCATGGGCATGGTACAGATTTCCAAGGTTGCTGAGGAAAAGGGACTCATGCCAGCTGGCATTACGCAATCTATCACAAAGATGTGTCAGAAATTTGGACTACCTGTTGACTATGAAAGCTGGGATGTTGACAAGCTTTATCAGGCTTTGACTCATGACAAAAAAGCGCGTGGCAATACCTTGAAATTGGTCTTGGTGCCAGAGCTAGGTTCAGCGACCATTCACCCAGTTTCTCTGGAAGAGATGAAAGACTACTTGATAAAATAAGGAGAGTGTATGAGATATTTAACTGCAGGAGAATCACACGGTCCCCGTCTGACGGCTATCATTGAAGGAATTCCAGCTGGACTTCCTTTGACAGCTGAGGACATCAATGAGGATTTGAAACGTCGTCAGGGTGGATACGGCCGCGGTGGTCGTATGAAGATTGAGAGCGACCAAGTTATCTTTACTTCGGGTGTTCGCCATGGGAAGACTACTGGGGCTCCCATTACCATGGATGTCATTAATAAGGACCACCAAAAATGGCTGGATATCATGTCTGCGGAGGACATTGAAGACCGCCTTAAAAGCAAACGGAAAATCACCCATCCACGTCCAGGTCATGCCGACTTGGTTGGGGGCATCAAGTACCGTTTTGATGATTTGCGTAATTCCTTGGAGCGCTCATCTGCTCGTGAAACCACCATGCGGGTGGCAGTTGGCGCAGTAGCCAAACGCCTCTTGGCTGAGCTGGATATGGAGATTGCCAACCATGTCGTGGTCTTTGGCGGCAAGGAAATCGATGTTCCTGAAAATCTAACAGTCGCTGAGATTAAGGAAAGAGCTGCCCAGTCTGAAGTTTCTATTGTCAACCAAGAAAGAGAACAGGAAATCAAGGACTATATTGACCAAATCAAGCGTGATGGAGATACCATCGGTGGGGTTGTGGAGACAGTCGTCGGAGGTGTTCCAGTTGGTCTTGGTTCCTATGTCCAATGGGACAGAAAATTAGATGCCAGACTTGCCCAAGCAGTTGTCTCTATCAATGCCTTTAAAGGGGTGGAATTTGGTCTTGGCTTTGAAGCTGGTTATCGTAAAGGCAGCCAGGTAATGGATGAAATTCTCTGGTCTGAAGAAGACGGTTATACCCGCCGTACCAATAATTTAGGTGGTTTCGAAGGTGGTATGACCAATGGGCAACCGATTGTTGTTCGTGGTGTCATGAAACCCATTCCTACTCTTTATAAGCCCCTTATGAGTGTGGATATTGAAACCCACGAACCTTACAAGGCAACTGTTGAAAGAAGTGATCCGACTGCTCTTCCAGCTGCAGGAGTGGTCATGGAAGCCGTTGTGGCAACGGTTCTGGCACAAGAAATCCTTAAAAAATTCTCATCAGACAATCTAGAGGAATTAAAAGAAGCAGTGGCCAAACACCGAGACTATACAAAGAACTATTAAGGAGTTCCTATGGCAAAAACAGTCTATATCGCGGGCCTTGGATTGATTGGTGCCTCTATGGCCCTTGGTATCAAACGCGATCATCCAGATTATGAAATTTTAGGTTATAATCGCAGTAAAGCTTCGAGAGATATCGCCTTGAAAGAAGGCATGATTGACCGTGCAACGGATGATTTTGCCAGTTTTGCTCCTTTGGCAGATATCATTATTCTCAGCTTGCCAATCAAACAAACCATTACTTTCATTAAGGAATTGGCCAATTTGGACTTGAAAGAAGGGGTCATTATCTCAGATGCCGGTTCGACCAAGTCAGCTATTGTGGATGCGGCGGAGAACTGTTTGGCTGGCAAACCTGTTCGCTTTGTCGGGGCTCATCCCATGGCTGGTAGTCACAAGACAGGGGCTGCTTCTGCGGATGTCAATCTTTTTGAAAATGCCTATTATATCTTTACACCTTCAAGCCTGACAAGTCAGGACACGCTTGAGGAAATGAGGGACTTACTTTCAGGTCTTCATGCTCGTTTTATCGAGATTGATGCCAAGGAGCATGATCGTGTGACTTCTCAGATTAGCCATTTTCCTCATATTTTGGCTTCTAGTCTCATGGAGCAGACTGCGGTCTATGCTCAAGAACATGAGATGGCAAGGCGCTTTGCGGCCGGTGGTTTTCGAGATATGACTCGGATTGCGGAAAGCGAGCCAGGTATGTGGACGTCCATTCTCTTGTCCAATCGTGAGACTATTCTAGACCGCATTGAGGATTTCAAGGAACGTTTAGATGAGGTTGGACAAGCTATCAGCAAGGGAGATGAAGAGCAGATTTGGAACTTTTTCAACCAAGCGCGTGAGCAACGTCAGGCCATGGAAATTCATAAGCGTGGTGGTGTGGATAGCTCTTATGACCTCTATGTCGACGTTCCCGATGAAGAAAACGTCATCCTGCGGATTTTGGAATTGCTACGAGGAACTTCCTTGGTCAATATTCATATTAACGAGGAAAACCGTGAGGATATTCACGGAATCCTACAAATTTCATTTAAAAATGCTCAAGACTTGGAACGAGCTGAGCACCTCATAACAGAAAATACCGACTACACAGTCGTTGTCAAATAAGGAGAAAATCATGCCTAAAATAGAGCTTAGATTCATATTTGGTGTTATCTTTATTTCTTTTATCTTACTTAGAGCTTACGCTGTTAAAAAAGATGTGAAAACTACTTCAGAAGAAAGTGTTGAGACAAAAAATGAACCATCCAACAAGGAAATAAGTTAAGAGAAAACCAATTCAAAGTATGTAGACGATAGAATTATTAATGGGTTTATCAATAGCTATAATCAAAATTCTAATAGTCCATGAGAAAATATCAAAAAAGGAAATATAAAAATAAAATATTTCGCATTAAGCTACGGATATTACACGTGCAAATGATACTGATAAAATCAATGTAACAATAAATCAGACAAATGAAAATAGTGAATCTGGTGTTGAAGGAATGAAAGAAGTATTTCATGATATTGTTAAATCGATTGAATCATCCTTATCTGATGATGAGATAGATAACTATTTTGATAATCTTATGTCAAATGAAATAAAAACATGTTTTAATTTAGGAACTTTGAAGATAGAGTATATACCAGATAATGAATTAATCAATGGATATTCAAGAGATCATATAAAAGTGATTGCACAATAATAATGACCACAGAGTGACTAGTAATTTTAAAAGAAATAAATAAGGAGAAAATCATGTTAAATATTTACGATAGTGCAAATGAACTCAGTCGCGGTCTACGCGAATTACCAGAATACAAGGCTGTCAAAGCAGCCAAAGATGCTATTTCAGCAGATGCTGAGGAAAGTAAAATCTTTACAGAATATGTTGCCTTTCAAGAGGAAATTCAAAAACTAGCACAGACAGGTCAAATGCCAGATGCTTCCTTTCAAGCGAAAATGGAAGGCTTTGGTAAACAGATTCAAGGAAATAGCCTCTTATCAGAATTCTTTACCAAGCAACAACAATTGGCAATTTACCTTTCTGACATTGAAAAAATTGTTTTCGAACCAGTTTCAGAATTGCTAAAATAAGAAAATAACTATCATAAAGTCAGAAATTTTTAAGGAATTTCTGGCTTTTTATGATAAAATAGGTAAAAGTATTGCAAGTATGAGGTCCAGTATGAAACTAAAAACAAACATTCGCCACTTACATGGCAGTATCCGAGTTCCAGGTGACAAGTCTATCAGTCACCGTTCTATTATCTTTGGAAGTTTGGCTGAGGGTGAGACCAAGGTTTATGATATATTACGTGGCGAAGACGTCCTTTCGACCATGCAAGTCTTTCGTGACCTTGGTGTTGAGATTGAGGATAAAGATGAGGTTATTACCATTCAAGGTGTCGGTATGGACGGCCTAAAAGCTCCACAAAATGCTCTTGATATGGGAAATTCTGGCACCTCGATTCGTCTGATTTCAGGTGTCCTTGCTGGTGCAGATTTTGAAGTAGTGATGTTCGGAGACGACAGTCTTTCCAAACGTCCTATGGATCGTGTGACTATTCCACTGAAAAAAATGGGCGTTAGTATTTCAGGGCAAACTGAGCGAGACCTTCCTCCCCTTCATTTAAAAGGGACGAAAAACCTAAGACCTATTCATTATGAGTTGCCAATTGCCTCTGCCCAAGTCAAGTCAGCCTTGATGTTTGCAGCCTTGCAGGCCCAGGGGGAGTCCGTTATTATCGAAAAAGAATGCACCCGTAATCATACTGAAGATATGTTGCAACAATTTGGTGGTTATTTAAGTGTGGACGGCAAGAAAATCACAGTCCAAGGGCCTCAAAAACTGACTGGACAAAAGGTGGTCGTACCAGGAGATATTTCCAGTGCAGCCTTTTGGTTGGTCGCAGGTTTGATTGTTCCAAACTCTCGTGTGGTGCTTAAAAATGTGGGCATCAACGAAACGCGTACTGGTATTATTGATGTCATTCGTGCCATGGGTGGAAAACTAGAAATAACTGAAATTGACCCAGTCGCTAAATCTGCAACCCTGACTGTTGAGTCTTCTGACTTGAAAGGAACAGAGATTGGTGGTGCTTTGATCCCACGCTTGATTGATGAATTGCCAATTATCGCTCTTCTGGCGACCCAGGCCCAAGGTGTAACAGTTATTAAGGATGCTGAGGAACTTAAAGTCAAAGAAACAGACCGCATTCAGGTTGTGGCAGACGCTTTAAATAGCATGGGTGCGGATATCACACCTACAGCAGATGGAATGATTATCAAAGGAAAATCAACCCTTCACGGTGCTAGAGTCAATACTTTTGGTGACCACCGTATTGGCATGATGACAGCCATAGCAGCCCTCTTGGTTGCAGATGGAGAAGTGGAGCTTGATCGTGCAGAAGCCATTAATACCAGTTACCCTAGCTTCTTTGATGATTTGGAGAACTTGATTCATGGCTAAGGTATTACTAGGATTTATGGGGGCTGGCAAATCGACTATTGCAAGAGGCTTGGACCCTAATTACCTTGATATGGATGCTCTGATAGAGAAGCGCTTAGGCATGTCTATTGCGGAATTTTTCTCGGAAAAGGGAGAAGAATCTTTTCGTCAGATAGAGTCTGAAGTCCTAGCTGATTTACTACAAAGAGACCAAGTTGTGTCAACTGGTGGAGGAGTGGTCGTTTCTCAGCGAAATCGTGACTTACTAAAGACAAATTCTGATAACATCTACCTGAAAGCAGATTTTGAAATCCTCTACCAACGTATCGCAGCTGATAAGGACAATCAGCGTCCGCTTTTTCTAAATAATAGTAAGGAAGAACTTGCAGCTATTTTTCAAGAAAGACAGGCCTGGTATGAGGAAGTAGCCAGTCGGGTTTTGGATGTGACCAAGCTAAGCCCAGAGGAAATTATAGAGGAACTGAGATGAAAATTGCTTATTTAGGTCCCAAGGGATCATTTTCACACCATGTTGTGCAGACAGCTTTTCCTCATGAGGAATTGCAGGCTTTTGCCAACATTACAGATGTCATCAAGGCCTATGAGCAAGGCTTGGTGGACTATTCTGTGGTGCCAGTTGAAAATTCTATCGAGGGTAGTGTTCATGAAACCTTGGACTACCTTTTTCATCAGGCTCGCATTCAAGCAGTTGCAGAAATCGTTCAGCCTATTCATCAGCAGTTGATGGTGGTTCCAGGTCATAATAAGATTGAAAAGATTTTTTCTCATCCACAGGCTTTGGCTCAAGGAAAGAAATTCATCGATGAACAATATCCAGAGGCCCAAATCGAGGTAACAGCTAGTACAGCTTATGCGGCCCGTTTTATTTCCGAACATCTAGACCAGCCTTATGCAGCCATTGCACCAAGAAGTTCTGCTGAAGAATATGGCTTGAAACTGATTGCCGAGGATATTCAGGAAATGGAAGCCAATTTCACACGTTTCTGGGTTTTGGGAGCTGAAATGCCTTCTATTCCCTTGAAAGCACAAACTGAGAAAATGAGTTTGGCCTTGACCTTACCGGACAACCTTCCAGGTGCACTTTATAAGGCCCTGTCGACCTTTGCTTGGAGAGGAATTGACCTGACAAAAATTGAAAGTCGACCACTCAAGACAGCACTGGGAGAATACTTTTTCATTATCGATGTGGATTATGCCGATAAGGACTTGGTCCACTTTGCCCAAAAAGAATTAGAAGCGATTGGAATCCAGTATAAAGTACTGGGAGCCTATCCTATTTATCCAATATCAGACCACGGAAAGGAGAGAAGATGAGTAAAGAAAATCCCTTAAGTCATCATGAGCAGTTACGTTATGACTATCTCTTTAAGAACATTCATTATCTCAATGAGCGAGAGAAAAAAGAGTTTGCTTACTTGCAAGGTAAGTTAAATATGGCTAGTGGTAGTGAAGCTTCACCAGAAATTTATAATGAAAATCACGATATGGAAGAGTCTTTCATGGAACCAATCAATCAGTCTCCTCTTCCATCCTATGGTAACCGTAGTCGTGCAAAAAAATACCAGAAAAGCCATTCTCTTCCAAAGAAAAAAACTAAAAAGCGGAAGCTACGGTGGGGGCGCATTTTCGCAGGTTTACTGGCTATCTTAGCTTGTCTAGCATTGGGTATGATTTTTATGTTCTTAAAAGGTTATACCAATGCTAATCCAGATAAAACTACCAATGCCCGAGCAGCTCAAGTAGAAGTTTTTAACGGTCAAGACACAAGAGATGGAGTTAATATTTTGATCATGGGTACAGATGGCCGAATCGGTCAAAATAGTGCTGAGACGCGGACGGACTCTATTATGGTATTAAATGTTGGCGGTTCGGATAAGAAAATTAAGCTGGTCAGCTTCATGCGTGACAATTTGGTTTATATAGACGGTTACAGTCAAGTGATTAACGGTAGAAAACAGACGGATAACAAGTTAAACGTAGCCTATGAGTTAGGAGAACAAGAGGGGCAAAAAGGGGCAGAAATGGTTCGTCAAGTCTTGAAAGATAATTTTGACTTGGACATTAAATACTATGCCTTGGTTGATTTCCAGGCCTTCGCAACCGCTATTGACACTCTCTTCCCTGATGGGGTGACGATTGATGCCAAATTTTCAACATTGAATGGGCGCCCACTAACAGAAGCTACAGTCGGAGATGATTTACACGCTACTGAGACTGAGTCTCCAACCCAAACCATCAAAGTCGGAAAACAGCAGATGAACGGTTCAACCTTACTCAATTATGCTCGCTTCCGTGATGATGACGAAGGGGATTATGGTCGTACCAAGAGACAACAGCAAGTTTTGACAGCTGTTCTACAGCAACTCAAGGATCCAACCAAACTCTTTACTGGATCAGAAGCATTAGGCAAGGTCTTTGGGATGACCTCTACGAATGTCCCGTATAGTTTCCTACTGACCAATGGTTTATCCTTCCTAGATGGAGCGCAAAATGGCATTGAAAGATTAACAGTTCCAGAACTAGGTGATTGGGTCGATGCCTATGATGTCTATGGAGGACAGGCACTCTTAGTAGACCAAAATAAATATCAAACCAAGCTCGCTCAAATGGGAATGAGATAAGATAAGACAGAAAAATCAAAGTTTGAAGGCTATTTATCCAGCAGTCAGGCTTTGATTTTTTACAGTCTGCAATAGATTTTCATCCCTTATTTGTGGTATAATGGAACGATACGATAGAAAGAATAATGAACAATATGAGTGATTTAAAAGCAATTCAGGCTCGAAGTCTGGAGATGGCTGAATATTTTGTAGCCTTTTGTAAAGAACATGATTTGCTTTGTTATCTTTGTGGTGGAGGTGCTATTGGTGCCCTTCGAAACAAGGGTTTCATTCCTTGGGATGATGATCTAGATTTTTTTATGCCCCGTAAGGATTATGAAAAATTGGCAGAATTATGGCCTCGTTATGCAGATGAGCGTTATTTCTTGTCGAAGAGTAACAAGGATTTTGTTGACCGCAATCTTTTTATTACCATTCGTGACAAGGAAACGACCTGTATCAAACCTTATCAGCAGGATTTAGAATTGCCACATGGTCTGGCCTTGGATGTTTTGCCTTTGGATTATTATCCTAAAAATCCAGCTGAGCGGAAAAAACAGGTTCGTTGGGCCTTGATTTATTCTCTTTTTTGTGCGCAAACTATTCCAGAAAAACATGGCGCACTTATGAAGTGGGGAAGCCGTATTTTACTGGGGTTGACTCCAAAATATCTCCGTTATCGCATTTGGAAAAAAGCTGAAAAAGAAATGACCAAGTACAGTCTAGCTGAGAGCGATGGAATCACGGAATTATGCTCGGGTCCTGGTTACATGAGAAACAAGTACCTAATCGAATCTTTTGAGGATAATCTTTTCTTGCCATTTGAAGAGACAGAGATGCCCGTTCCAGTTGGCTATGATGCCTATCTCAGCACTGCTTTTGGGGATTATATGACGCCTCCACCAGCAGACAAGCAGTTACCACATCATGATGCTGTCATCGCTGATATGGATAAGTCTTATACAGAATACAAGGGAGAATATGGAGCATGATGGGTGAAAAAATTAGCGTTATCGTTCCAGTCTACAATGTAGAGGCCTACCTGGAGCGATGTGTGGAGTCAATTCTTCATCAGACTTATACTAATTTTGAACTAATCCTAATAAATGATGGATCTACTGATTCAAGTGGACAAATCTGTGATCATTTAGCATATCAGTATGAAAATATCAAGGTTTACCATATCGAAAATGCTGGTGTTTCTAATGCCAGAAATATTGGAATTCAGCTAGCGACGGGTGTTTGGATAACTTTTGTTGATAGTGATGATTTCGTCACCAAGGATTACCTAGCTACTTTAGCTAGTGCAGTTGAGGGAGGAAATGTAGGTTTTGTGATTGCTCCTCTACATCATATCAAAAATGGAATAGTGACAGATCTACCCCCGTATTCTGGTAGAAAAGAACTTTGGTCAACAGAAGAAACCATGAAAGAATTACTGATGACCACTAAGACATCATTCTTTCCAGTCGCAAAACTATTTAAGAGAGACCTGCTGGTAGATGAGAAATTTAATACAGACTACCATCTAGCTGAAGATGCTTTGTTTTTAACTGAATTGCTACTAAAGACAAGATGCAGTAGCGTATTTATTGACAAACCAATTTATTATTATGATCATCGTGAGGGAAGTGCGACAACATCTGTTAATCGGTATGTATTTGATACGATAGAAGTTTATAAGAACATTATTGCTCAAGTATCACAAGTATTTCCTAATTTAAAATATGAATTAAAAAATAGAGAATGTTGGTCATATATCACAGTTTACGATAAAATCATATTTACTTCATCTGAGCAGTATCAAAAGGAGAAAGTTGAACTAAGGACTTGGATTATTCAGCATCGACACGAAATATGGAAGGATACTTATTTCACCACATTTCGTAAGATAGCTGTCCTGTCACTTGTCTTTTCTCCATGGATATATAAAAAAATTGTTGGATTAAGAAACTAATATTAATGAGAAGGAGTTGAAAATGAATTTTCCAATAATGAATGAATACTTTGAAAAATCAAAACTATGGGTTTCATATCTGTTTGTTTTTATTTCGATTTTAAGTATGAGTTCACTAGTTTATAAGATAGCCAATCCTCTTTATAAGGGATTATCAGCAATTGTATTGTTTTATATTTGCTATACATTATTGTTTAAGTGGAAAAAAATCATAGTAGATCGTAAATTTCTGTCCTTATTTGGTCTATTGGCTGGAAGTCATCTGTTATCAGCTATTTTCAATCGCTCTGGACATTTGATTGGAAATGTGATCGAGATCCTCTTTATGGTAACCTATATTTTATTATTTACCATGTTAGAATCAGGTCAATTAAAGAAATTATTTGATTGGATTTCTTACACTATTCAAATTATTTCTTTTTCTTCTGCTATGTTTGCATTTACATTATTAGTAAGTAAAGTACTTATCCTATTTAAAATTGGACAGCAATCTTATTACTATGGTGTTATGAATGGGCGTTTGTGGGGAATTGTCAATCCCAATGCTAGTGCAATTTTTTCATATATTAGCATTGTTTTGGCTATGTATTTGATTCATAAAGGAAGTAAATATTCTGTCTATCTTAAACTGAATAATGTGATTCAATTAGTTTACTTCGCAACCATGCAAAGTAGGGGTGCTTTATTATCTTTAGTGTTAATGATTGGGTTTTATAGTTTCTTTATTAACAGGGGCAAGTTAGCTAAGCGATTTCTAATCTTTATTGTTTCTGCTTTACTTGTTTCTGCTACTAACATCGGATTGAGTTATGTAACTTCTATTTACATATCTTCGGGGAAAGCGACTGTATTAGACTTAAATAAAGGACAATCTTATGCAGAAACAGATTCTTCAGTTATAAAAAAAACAGGCGAACTTCATCTAATAGAAACAACACCTAGTGGTAGAACTTATATTTGGAAAAATGCTATAAAAATGGGAAGTGCAAAACCAATTTTTGGTTATGGTGTAAGGAATGTTCCAGATTATTACACAAAATATTTCAGTAAATTTGAGATTCAAAATTCTCTTATTGGTGGAAATTTCCATAACATTTTGGTAACGATATTTGTTAGTTCTGGTATTTTAGGTTTAGTATCCTTTCTCCTTATACTAGGATATACAATGAAACGTTTTTTGACTTATTTGATTGTTTCTAAAAAGAATTCTGAAAAGTTGATTATGATTCTTTTCTTTGGCATCTTGTTCGGTCAATTATTTGAAAGTCAAATTATGTATTCAACTAACTTTATCAATATTATCTTTTGGTTGAGCATTGGTTATGGATTAGTTGTTTGCAAACGTGATGAAGGTATTCGTTATCAGGAAGTAACTGATATTAGAGAGATTCAACAGATGGAACTAGGAATCATGGAATACATTCATGAAACTTGTCAGAAAATTGGTGTCAAATATTTCCTAGCTTATGGCAGTCTTATCGGTGCGGTTCGTCACAAAGGTTTTATTCCTTGGGATGATGACATGGATATCTGTATGTTACGAGAAGATTATGAAAAGTTGCAAGACTATCTTATCGCTAACCCTGATGAACGTTACGAAGTGATGTCTTATAAAAATAATCTCAACTATGTTTATCCCTTTATGAAAGTTCAGGATAATCAAACTTATTTACTAGAAGAAGATGTTCGAATTGATTCCAATATGGGGATTTATGTAGATATTTTCCCTGTAGATGGTTACGAGGATGATTCAGTTTTTAAAGATAAAATGACGAGACTTATAAAAAAACGTCAATTAAGCTGTTATACATTTAAAGGGATTACCAATACTAAAAGCCTATTAAATTCTTTAATTCGCTATATATCAGTCATTATCTTCTATTTCACAAATACGAACAAGTATATTAGAGGTATTGATGAGCTTGCTCAATCTAGAAAAGTAGGTGATTACGAGTTGGTTGACTATCTTATTTATAAAGATATGAATAAACCAGTCTGGAAGCGGGAGTGGTTGAATCAAACTATTACGGGTGTATTCGAAGGTAAGGAATTTATGATTCCAAAAAACTATCATGAAATTTTGACCTCGGACTATGGAGATTACACGCAACTGCCACCAGTTGAGCTAAGGTTCTCTCATCATGATTTTCAATTGTGGAAGATTATTAAGGTATCCCAATGATGTCATTGAAATGAAGAAGCCATTAACTCAATGTAAAAAGATTAGGAGTGAATAATAGATGTCAGAGAAAATTTTGACTCTTGAAGAAATTAAACAAATTGAATTAGATATTTTAAACTATTTGCATGAATTGTGTGAGGAGCATGAAATCAAGTATTTTATTGATTTTGGAACCTTGCTAGGAGCTGTACGCCATAAAGGTTTTATTCCTTGGGATGATGATACCGATATTTCTTTGGCTCGAGATGAATTTGAAAAGCTCTATGAGATATTAAAAAATGAAAAACATCCCTATTACAGATTAATTTCATATAGAGAAACAAAAGGCTACCCTTATACATATATGAGAGTTTATGATGTGAGGACAAGAAGAGATGCTAATCTTTTAGATAAGTCGGTTGTTCTAGGTACTTGTGTTGACATTTTCCCATACGATGGGGTTGTTACAGATGAACGTGATAGAAAAAAGATGAGGCTTTATAAACAATTTATTCGACTTTCGTCTCTGAATTTTAAAGGAGTCAAAATAGATAATGGAGGTGTCAAAAATTTACCACGTTATTTTGCATCTACAATTTTTAGACTGACTTCTCCACAGAAATGGAATGAAAAATTAGAGAAGTTAGCTTTGCAATATGATGTTGAGCAGGCTACAGATCTTGCATGTACTACCTATGACTCTTACTATCCAAGTGGAATTAAGAAAGAGTGGCTATATGATACAATTGAAATGCCATATGAGAATATTCTTGTGAAGGTTCCTAGAAAATTCCATGAGATTTTGGTTTACGAGTTTGGTGAAGACTATATGACTCCTCCACCTATTGAAAATCAAAATCCAGGAACTGATAAAAATTACTGGATTGATTAATTTATGAGCAAGTTGCTTTGATTTGATAATTCGATAAAATAAATAACCTACCTATCTACTGGGATATTCCTTGTTTTAGATAGGTAGGTGATTTTTTTAATTTCTTTTAATCTTAGCAAGAGCAAGATTGAGTGCATAATGGAATGTTTTATCTTTTGTGATAAAAAGTATCAAGAGATAGTAGATTCCACAGGTTGCAACAGTCGAGAGAACCATGAGTATCATATTGAGGTTGACTATATAAGAGTTGATTTGGAAAAGGAATTTAAATGCAAAATAGATTGGAATGAATCCGAGCGATACAATAGTATAGCGTGTTAAAGTAGTAAAGATTTCTTTTAAGTCAAGCAGATGATGTTTCTTGATAAAGTAAATTTCCAGTAGAACAACTACAGTTTCTGCAATAATAGTAGTAGCAATGTAATACTCTGGTGCAAAAATATTATTGAAATATAAGAGACTGTTGAGTAGGATATTAGCGCCGCCACCAATAAAGTAAAAGGCTGTTAAACGATTTTCGTGGTCGTTGATGAAGATAATTTGTTTACCAAGGATTAACTCAATGGCCCAAATGATAGTCCGAAAAGCGAAGACACTAGTCACAATACCAGCTTCAAGGTATTTTTCAGAAGAATAGATGACTGCAGCGTAGTTCCCTAATACCATAATCCCAATACTGGTTGGAATGATAAGGAAATAAAAGAGGGCGGCTCCTTGGTTCAGAAGATTTTTATAAGATTCGTAGTCTTTCTTACCGAGATAGTAGCCGAGACGTGGAATACTAACGTTGATAGCTCCACTCAGGACACTGGCAATCAACATAACGATGCTAGAAGCAATGGTGTAATAAGAAATGTAGTTTTCATCAGGTCCTTTGGTGATAAACATTCTATCAAGTAAGGTGTAGAGCATATTGGCATTAGCTAGAAGCAACATGGTCAAGAGTGGTTTAGATGCTTTGACTAATTCGACAAGACCAATCTTAACAAAGGAAACTTCTCGTTTAATCCAGAGAAAACTGAGTAGATAGTTGAGAATTGTCGTTGCACTCATGATGATTGCATAAGGTACGATATCATTTGGAGTTTTTACAAAGGTGAAGATAGCGACCAACATGGCAATACGAATAACCAATGTTTTGTATAAGATGAATGCATAATTTTCATAAGCTTCATTCATCCACTCGATATAAAGGAATTGGAAGAGAGCCTGGACACCAAGTATATAGTAGAGTTCTTTCAAATTTTCAATACTATTATCCAGATAAATAAATAGGAAATAGATACTTGTTGTTAGAACAGATGTAATAATGGAGATATAGAATAACTTGGAGAAGACATAATTAATCTTATCTTTATCGTCCTTAACCTTACTGATAGCTCGAATTCCATAGTTGTAAATCCCAAAGGCGGCTAAAGGAATGACAAAGCTAGCCCAGGTATTTGCGGTATTGAAATAACCGTAATTGGATTTGCTGAGAATCCGAGTCAGATAAGGATTGGTTATCAGCGGAAAAACGATATTGAGAACATTGACTAGTAAGCTAGCCAGTGCATTAACTTTTATATTTTTCATTGTACTTTCTTTCTTGTATTGTAAAATGGTCTCTAGTATTATATCACATTCTCGCTCCATTCTTTTGATAAAATCGTAAAAATCTAGTATAATAGATAGAACTGAAAGTATGAGGTTACTAGCAATGAAAATGAAACAAATTAGTGATACAACTTTGAAAATCACGATGTCTTTAGATGATTTAATGGATCGTGGCATGGAGATTGCTGACTTTCTTGTCCCTCAAGAAAAAACAGAAGAGTTCTTTTATGCCATCTTGGATGAGTTAGAGATGCCTGAGAGCTTTTTGGATACAGGTATGTTGAGCTTCCGTGTGACTCCAAAACCTGATAAGGTTGATGTTTTTGTAACCAAATCAAAGATTGACCAAAATCTAGATTTTGAAGACTTATCGGATTTACCAGATATGGAAGAATTGGCTCAAATGTCGCCAGATGAATTTATCAAGACCTTGGAAAAAAGCATCGCAGACAGAACTAAGGATGATATCGAAGCGATTCAATCTCTAGAACAAGTCGAAGCTAAGGAAGAAGAGCAAGAGCAGGCTGAACAAGAAGCTGATAGCAAGAAAGAGCCTTACATCTATTACATCCTTTCTTTTGCAAAATTAGCTGACTTGGTAGCTTTTGCCCAGACAGTGACTTTTGAGATGGAAACTTCTGAACTCTACAAAATGAATGAGCGCTATTATTTGACCATTTTAGTGGATATTGAAAACCATCCAAGTCCATATCCAGCTTGGCTTTTGGCCCGTATGCGCGAGTTTGCGGACGATAGTGATATCAGTCGTTCAGTCTTGCAGGAGTATGGTCAAGTCTTGATGAATCACGATGCTGTGCTCAATCTGCAAAAGATTGGATAATCATTTCTGGAAAGCTATTTCTAGATTTTAAGAAGAGCGAATCGTCTGATTCGTTTTTTCTTTTCTAGACTGAAATAGTGATTGACTATAATAGGAATTTTCATAAAATTCTGTTATAATGGCTATATTAGAAAATTTCGAGGAGACAAACATGACAGTTAAAATTGCTTTACTAGGATTTGGTACCGTTGCAAGTGGTGTGCCTTTCCTCCTAAAGGAAAATGGAGAAAAAATCAATCAATCAGCACATTCAGATATCGAAGTTGCTAAGGTATTGGTCAAGGATGAAGATGAAAAGAATCGCTTGCTTGCAGCTGGGAATGACTTTAACTTTGTAACCAATGTAGATGATATTTTATCAGATCAAGACATTACGATCGTAGTGGAATTGATGGGGCGTATCGAACCAGCTAAAACCTTTATCACTCGTGCCTTGGAGGCTGGCAAACACGTTGTTACTGCTAACAAGGACCTTTTGGCTGTCCATGGCGCAGAATTGTTAGAAATCGCTAAAGAGCATAATGTAGCACTTTACTACGAAGCGGCAGTAGCTGGTGGGATTCCAATTCTTCGTACCTTGGCAAATTCCTTGGCTTCTGACAAAATCACTCGTGTCCTTGGCGTGGTCAACGGAACTTCCAACTTCATGATGACCAAGATGGTCGAAGAAGGTTGGTCTTACGATGATGCTCTTGCTGAAGCACAAAGACTAGGTTTTGCAGAAAGCGACCCGACGAATGACGTAGATGGGATTGATGCAGCCTACAAGATGGTGATTTTGAGCCAATTTGCTTTTGGCATGAAGGTCGCTTTTGACGATGTAGCCCACAAGGGAATCCGTAACATCACACCAGAAGACGTAGCTGTAGCACAAGATCTTGGCTATGTAGTGAAATTGGTTGGTTCTATTGAGGAAACTCCTTCAGGAATCGCTGCAGAAGTAACTCCAACCTTCCTACCTAAAGCACACCCACTTGCCAGTGTGAATGGCGTAATGAACGCTGTCTTTGTAGAATCTATCGGTATTGGTGAGTCTATGTACTACGGACCAGGTGCTGGTCAAAAACCAACTGCAACAAGTGTTGTAGCAGATATTGTCCGTATCGTTCGTCGCCTGAATGATGGAACCATCGGTAAAGATTTCAACGAATACAGCCGTGACTTGGTCTTGGCAAATCCTGAGGATGTTAAAGCAAACTACTACTTCTCAATCTTGGCTCCAGACTCAAAAGGTCAGGTCTTGAAATTGGCTGAAATCTTCAACGCTCAAGATATTTCCTTCAAGCAAATCCTCCAAGATGGCAAAGAAGGTGACAAGGCGCGTGTTGTGATCATCACACACAAGATTAATAAAGCCCAGCTTGAAAATGTCTCAGATGAATTGAAGAAGGTTTCAGAATTCGACCTCTTGAATACCTTCAAGGTGCTAGGAGAATAAGATGAAGATTATTGTACCTGCAACCAGTGCCAATATCGGGCCAGGTTTTGACTCGGTCGGTGTAGCTGTAACCAAGTATCTTCAAATTGAGGTCTGCGAAGAACGAGATGAGTGGCTGATTGAACACCAGATTGGCAAATGGATTCCCTATGACGAGCGTAATCTCTTGCTCAAAATTGCTTTGCAAATTGTGCCAGACTTGCAACCAAGACGTTTGAAAATGACAAGTGATGTTCCCTTGGCGCGTGGTTTGGGTTCTTCTAGCTCGGTTATTGTTGCTGGGATTGAACTAGCCAATCAATTGGGCAAGCTCAACTTGACAGACCATGAAAAATTGCAGTTAGCGACCAAGATTGAGGGACATCCAGATAATGTGGCTCCAGCCATTTATGGTAATCTCGTTATTGCAAGCTCTGTTGATGGACAAGTTTCTGCTATCGTAGCAGACTTCCCAGAATGTGATTTTCTAGCCTACATTCCAAACTATGAATTGCGTACTCGAGACAGCCGTGGCGTCTTGCCTAAGAAATTGTCTTACAAGGAAGCTGTTGCGGCCAGTTCTATCGCTAATGTGGCGGTTGCAGCCTTGTTGGCAGGAGACATGGTGACCGCTGGGCAAGCAATCGAGGGAGACCTCTTCCATGAACGCTATCGTCAGGACTTGGTGAGAGAATTTGCGACGATTAAGCAAGTAGCCAAAGACAATGGTGCCTATGCAACCTACCTCTCTGGTGCTGGGCCGACAGTTATGGTCTTGGCTTCTCATGACAAGATGCCAACGATTAAGGCAGAATTGGAAAAGCAACCCTTCAAAGGTAAACTTCATGACTTGAAAGTTGATACCCAAGGTGTCCGTGTAGAAGCAAAATAAAGAATAGAAGATAGGATGGGGAAACTCTCGACCAGAGGGCTTCCTATCCTTTTTTTGAAAAGAATTCGAGTTAAAAACTTGATAAAGGAGAAATAAAGATGGCAGAAATTTATCTAGCAGGTGGTTGTTTTTGGGGCCTAGAGGAATATTTTTCACGCATTTCTGGAGTGCTAGCAACCAGTGTCGGCTACGCTAATGGACAAGTCGAAACGACAAATTACCAGCTGCTCAAGGAAACAGACCATGCAGAAACGGTTCAAGTGATTTACGATGAGAAGGCAGTGTCACTCAGAGAAATTTTGCTTTATTATTTCCGTGTTATTGATCCATTATCAGTCAATCAACAAGGGAATGACCGTGGACGTCAGTATCGGACCGGTATATATTACCAGGATGAAACAGACTTGCCAGCTATCTACACAGTGGTGCGGGAGCAGGAGCGCATGCTGGGTCGAAAGATTGCAGTAGAGGTGGAGAAACTTCGCCACTATATTTTAGCTGAAGATTACCACCAAGACTATCTTAAGAAGAATCCTTCAGGTTACTGTCATATCGATGTGACAGATGCTGAGAAGCCATTGATTGATGCCTCTAACTATGAAAAGCCTAGCCAAGAGGTGTTAAAGAAAAGCTTAACCGAAGAGTCCTATCGTGTCACACAGGAAGCTGCTACAGAGACTCCATTTAGTAATGCTTATGACCAAACCTTTGAAGAAGGGATTTATGTAGATATCACGACGGGTGAACCACTCTTTTTTGCCAAGGATAAGTTTGCCTCAGGTTGTGGTTGGCCAAGTTTTAGCCGTCCGATTTCCAAGGAATTGATTCATTATTACAAGGATCTCAGCCATGGAATGGAGCGAATCGAGGTTCGTTCTCGTTCAGGAAATGCTCACTTGGGTCATGTTTTCACAGATGGACCGCGTGAGTTTGGTGGCCTCCGTTACTGTATCAATTCTGCTTCCTTGCGCTTTGTGGCCAAGGATGAGATGGAAGAAGCAGGATATGGCTATCTACTGCCTTACTTAAACAAATAAATCAGAGAGGGTGGGTGCTTCCCACTTTCTTCATTTCTAGAAAACGAATAGAAGAGATCTATGAAACACCTATTATCTTACTTTAAACCCTACATCAGAGAATCAATTTTAGCACCCTTGTTCAAGTTACTAGAAGCTGTGTTTGAGCTCTTGGTTCCCATGGTTATTGCTGGGATTGTTGACCAATCCTTGCCCCAGAGGGATCAAGGTCATCTCTGGATGCAGATTGGCCTGCTCCTTATCTTTGCAGTGATTGGAGTTTTAGTGGCCTTAATAGCCCAGTTCTACTCAGCTAAGGCTGCGGTTGGATTTGCCAAAGGACTGACAGATGATCTCTATCGTCATATTCTTTCCTTGCCTAAGGACAGCAGAGACCGTTTGACAACTTCTAGCTTGGTCACTCGCTTGACTTCGGACACTTACCAGATTCAGACTGGTATCAATCAATTCCTGCGTCTCTTTTTGCGAGCGCCTATTATCGTTTTTGGTGCCATTTTTATGGCTTATCGCATCTCAGCTGAGCTGACTTTCTGGTTCTTGGTCATGGTTGTCATTTTGACCATTGTTATTGTAGGGCTCTCTAGACTGATTAATCCTCTCTACAGTGTTCTCAGAAAGAAAACGGACCAACTGGTTCAAGAAACGCGCCAGCAATTACAAGGTATGCGGGTTATTCGTGCTTTTGGACAAGAAAAACGAGAGTTACAGATTTTTCAAACCCTTAACCAAGTCTATGCCAGATTACAAGAAAAGACAGGTTTCTGGTCTAGTTTATTAACACCTCTGACCTATCTGATTGTTAATGGAACCCTTCTTATTATTATCTGGCAAGGCTATATTTCTATTCAAGGAGAATTGCTAAGTCAAGGTGCTCTCATTGCCCTTATTAATTATCTCCTACAGATCTTGGTGGAATTGGTCAAGCTAGCTATGCTGATAAATTCTCTCAATCAGTCCTATATCTCTGCCAAGCGAATCGAGGAAGTTTTTGCTGAGGCTCCAGAAGATATTCATTTAAAATTAGAGAAAAAGCAAGTTACCAGCAATCAGATTTTACAAGTCCAAGAATTGACCTTTACCTATCCTGATGCGGCCCAGCCTTCTCTGAGAGACATTTCCTTTGATATGCAGCAAGGGCAAATCCTTGGTATCATCGGAGGGACGGGTTCTGGTAAATCAAGCTTGGTGCAAGTCTTACTTGGACTTTATCCAGCAGACAAGGGAAGCATTGACCTTTATCGAAATGGATGTAGTCCTAGTAATTTAGAGGAGTGGCGGTCTTGGATTGCCTATGTGCCCCAAAAAGTCGAACTCTTTAAAGGAACCATTCGTTCCAACTTGACTCTAGGTTTACATCAAGAAGTAAGAGACCAAGAACTCTGGCAGGCCTTGGAAATTGCGCAAGCAAAGGATTTTGTCAGTGAAAAGGAAGGACTCTTGGATGCCATAGTTGAGGCAGGAGGGCGAAATTTCTCGGGCGGTCAAAAACAAAGGCTGTCCATCGCACGAGCAGTTTTGCGCCAGACTCCGTTTCTCATCCTAGATGATGCGACCTCAGCACTGGACACTATTACTGAGTCTAAGCTCTTGAAAGCTATCCGAGAAAACCTGCCAAATACAAGTTTAATCTTGATTTCTCAACGGACTTCGACTTTACAGATGGCTGACCAGATTCTCCTCTTAGAAAAAGGAGAGCTCCTAGCTATCGGCAAGCACGAGGACTTGATGAAGTCCAGTCAAGTCTATCGAGAAATCAATGCATCCCAACATGGAAAGGAGGACTAGCATGAGACGACAAACTGCAAATCAAACATTCACACGTTTGGCCAAAGATTTAGCAAGTCATCCCTTCCTTCTTTTTCTAGCCTTTCTAGGAGCTATTGCCCAGGTTGGTTTATCGATTTACCTACCAATCTTAATCGGACAGGTCATTGACCAAGTCCTAGTGGTTGATTCTTCACCAGTTTTTTGGCATATTTTCATTCAAATGATCTTGGTGGTTATAGGAAATACCCTTGTGCAGTGGGTCAATCCTCTCCTCTATAATCGCCTAATTTTCTCTTATACCAGAGACTTGCGAGAGCAAATCATCAATAAGCTCCATCGGTTACCGATTGTCTTTGTGGATCGACAAGGAAGTGGAGAAATGGTCAGTCGTGTAACCACGGACATCGAACAGTTGGCAGCTGGCTTGACCATGATTTTTAACCAATTTTTTATTGGCGTTTTGATGATTTTGGTTAGTATTCTAGCCATGCTTCAAATTCACCTCCTCATGACCCTCTTGGTCTTGTTGTTAACGCCACTATCTATGGTGATTTCACGCTTCATTGCCAAACGATCCTATCATCTCTTCCAAAAGCAAACGGAGACGAGGGGGATTCAGACTCAGTTGATTGAAGAATCGTTGAGCCAGCAGACCATTATCCAGTCCTTTAATGCTCAGGCAGAATTTATCCAAAGGCTGCGTGAGGCTAATGACAACTATGCAGGTTATTCGCAGTCAGCTATCTTTTATTCTTCAACGGTTAATCCTTCGACTCGATTTGTCAATGCACTCATTTATGCGCTTTTAGCTGGAATGGGTGCTTATCGTATCATGATAGGCTCTACCTTGACCATTGGGCGTTTAGTGACTTTTTTGAACTATGTTCAGCAGTATACCAAGCCCTTTAATGATATTTCTTCTGTTTTAGCCGAGTTGCAAAGTGCTCTCGCTTGCGCAGAGCGTGTTTATGGAGTCTTAGAGAGTCCTGAGGTGGCTGAAAGTGGTAAGGAAGTTTTGACCGGTGACCAAGTTAAGGGAGCTATTTCCTTTAAACATGTCTCTTTTGGCTACAATCCTGAAAAGATTTTGATTAAGGATTTATCTATCGCTATTCCAGCTGCTAGCAAGGTGGCTATTGTTGGTCCAACAGGTGCTGGCAAATCAACCCTTATCAATCTTCTTATGCGTTTCTATCCTATTAACTCAGGAGATATCTTGCTGGATGGGAAATCCATTTACGACTATAGTCGTGCTTCCTTACGCCAGCAGTTTGGCATGGTGCTCCAAGAAACCTGGCTCAAGCAAGGGACCATTCATGATAATGTTGCCTTTGGCAATCCTGATGCCAGTCGGGAGCAGGTGATTGCTGCTGCCAAAGCAGCCAATGCAGACTTTTTCATCCAACAGTTACCTCAAGGCTATGATACCAAGTTGGAAAATGCTGGGGAATCTCTTTCTGTCGGTCAGGCTCAGCTCCTGACCATAGCCCGAGTCTTTCTGGCTATTCCAAAGATTCTTATCTTAGACGAGGCAACCTCTTCCATCGATACGCGGACAGAAGTGCTGGTACAGGATGCCTTTGCTAAACTCATGAAGGGGCGCACAAGCTTTATCATCGCCCACCGTTTGTCAACCATTCAGGATGCGGATCTGATTCTAGTCTTGGTGGATGGTGACATCGTGGAGCATGGCAATCATCAAGAACTCATGGTTCGAAAGGGCAAGTATTACCAAATGCAGCAAGCTGCAGTTTTTAGCTCTGAATAAGCCATTCTAATTTCGAACTCTTATAGATAAAAAAGTTGCCTTCGGGTGACTTTTTTGTTACAATAGCTAGAAAAATTATTCACTGTAATACTCAATGAAAATCAAAGAGCAAGCTAGGAAGCTAGCTGTAGGTTGCTCAAAGCACTGCTTTGAGATTGTAGATAAGACTGACGAAGTTAGCTCAAAACACCGTTTTGAGGTTGTGGATAGAACTGACGAAGTCAGCTCAAAACACTGTTTTGAGGTTGTAGATAAGACTGACGAAGTCAGTAACCATATATCTACTCCAAGGTGAAGCTAATGTGGTTTGAAGAGATTTTAGAAGAGTATAAATTGTCTTTTAGAAAAGGAGCCTAGTATGAAAGTCTTTCAGCATGTAAATATCGTGACTTGTGATCAAGATTTCCATGTCTATCTAGATGGAATCTTAGCAGTCAAGGATTCTCAAATCGTCTATGTCGGTCAAGAGAAGCCAGAGATTTTAGATCAGGCTGAGCAGATTATAGACTATCAGGGAGCCTGGATTATGCCTGGTTTGGTCAATTGCCATACACATTCTGCTATGACAGGATTGCGAGGAATCCGGGATGACAGCAATCTCCATGAATGGCTCAATGACTATATCTGGCCAGCAGAAGATGAGTTTACTCCCGACATGACTACCAAGGCGGTTAAAGAAGCTCTGACAGAGATGCTCCAGTCAGGAACAACAACCTTTAATGATATGTATAATCCCAATGGTTTGGATATTGAACAGATTTATCAGGCAGTGAAAACTTCCAAGATGCGTTGTTATTTCTCACCGACTCTTTTTTCTTCAGAGGCAGAGACAACTGCTGAAACTATAAGCAGAACTCGAGCAATCATTGAGGAAATTATTGGATATAAAAATCCAAATTTCAAGGTGATGGTAGCCCCACATTCTCCCTACAGCTGTAGTAGAGACTTGTTGGCAGAAAGCTTGGATATGGCAAAAGAGTTGAATATTCCTATCCATATTCATGTTGCGGAGACTAAGGAGGAATCTGGCATTATCCTGAAACGATACGGCAAACGTCCCCTCGCCTTTCTAGAAGAACTGGGTTACTTAGACCATCCGTCTGTCTTCGCTCACGGGGTCGAATTAAACGAACGAGAAATTGAACGCTTGGCAACCTCTCAAGTGTCTATTGCCCACAATCCTATCAGTAACCTCAAATTGGCATCAGGGATTGCTCCGATCATTCAACTGCAAAAAGCAGGAGTGGCAGTAGGAATTGCGACGGACTCGGTTGCTTCCAATAACAATTTAGATATGTTTGAGGAAGGACGGACTGCAGCCCTTCTTCAGAAGATGAAAAGTGAAGATGCTAGCCAATTTCCTATCGAAACAGCGCTCAAGGCACTGACAATCGAAGGGGCCAAGGTCCTTGGAATGGAAAATCAGATAGGAAGTCTAGAAGTCGGCAAGCAAGCAGATTTTCTCGTTATTCAACCACAAGGGAAAATTCATCTCCAACCTCAGGAAAATATGCTTTCTCATCTCGTCTATGCTGTTAAATCCAGTGATGTTGATGATGTCTATATTGCAGGAGAACAGGTTGTCAAGCAAGGTAAAGTTTTGACGGTAGAACTTTAAAAGAAAAATCACGAAAAAATTTTAAAAAATGTTTGCAAAAATCTTGCATTCTTTTTTTGACTATGCTATACTTATATACGGTTTGAAAAAACTGCCTAAGACAGTAGGGGAGCTCGACTCATAAGTATCCTACCGAGGACAAAACGTATCATGTAAAAAGAAGCGTATTGTACTTTCGTGTCTAGGTTTGGGCGCGTTTTTCTTTTGAAAAATTTCCCCAAGCAAAATAATAACGGAGGTGAACACACTAATGAGTGAAGCAATTATTGCTAAAAAAGCGGAACTAGTTGACGTAGTAGCTGAGAAAATGAAAGCTGCTGCATCTATCGTCGTTGTAGACGCTCGTGGTTTGACAGTTGAGCAAGATACAGTTCTTCGTCGTGAGCTTCGTGGAAGCGAAGTTGAGTATAAAGTGATTAAAAACTCAATCTTGCGTCGTGCAGCTGAAAAAGCTGGTCTTGAAGATCTTGCATCTGTATTTGTTGGACCATCTGCAGTAGCATTTTCTAACGAAGATGTTATCGCACCAGCGAAAATCTTGAACGACTTTTCTAAAAACGCTGAAGCACTTGAAATCAAAGGTGGTGCAATCGAAGGCGCTGTCGCATCTAAAGAAGAGATTCTTGCTCTTGCAACTCTTCCAAACCGCGAAGGACTTCTTTCTATGCTCCTTTCTGTACTTCAAGCGCCAGTGCGCAACGTTGCTCTTGCAGTCAAAGCGGTTGCAGACAACAAAGAAGACGCAGCTTAATCTTAAGCTACGCAGCGTAGCCTAGCTACGAAAATCTATTATAAATTTAAAACATATTTGGAGGATATAACAATGGCATTGAACATTGAAAACATTATTGCTGAAATTAAAGAAGCTTCAATCCTTGAATTGAACGACCTTGTAAAAGCTATCGAAGAAGAATTTGGTGTAACTGCAGCTGCTCCTGTAGCTGTTGCTGCAGCTGGTGCTGCTGACGCTGGTGCTGCTAAAGATTCATTCGACGTTGAATTGACATCTGCAGGCGACAAAAAAGTTGGCGTTATCAAAGTTGTACGTGAAATCACAGGTCTTGGTCTTAAAGAAGCTAAAGAACTTGTTGATGGTGCACCAGCACTTGTTAAAGAAGGCGTTGCAACTGCAGAAGCTGAAGAAATCAAAGCTAAATTGGAAGAAGCTGGAGCTTCAGTTACTCTTAAATAAGAGGCATATACCAATTAGAATTCGGGATACTATAGTATCAGCCTTTTAGAATCGTGAACACATTTTAGAAACTGATAAATTAATTTAGTTTCCTACCAAAAACCCTACCAAAAATTAATTTGGCAGGGTTTTTCTTTTTAACAAATTTATCGTGGAGAACAGTTGAATATTGTTCTCCTTTTTTTATTTTCAGGAGGGAAAATGACAAAAGAATTACAATCATCACGCTATATTGTCATTTCATTTTTAGTACGTGAAATGAGAATTGATATTGTTGAAGCCATCTCTCGTATGGCTGAATTAGAAAAAAGTGACTTGGTTCGATTGGAATAAAGTGGAGATTTAATACTCAAAGAACTTGGAGGGGCGCTATGAAACGAATTACCGCAAATCAATACCAAACTTCAGAACGGTATTATAAATTACCTAAAATTCTTTTTGAGAATGAGGAGGATAGGAATACTCAACCTATCTTGAAAAGAAAAGTTGAAAAGGTCACATTTCTTTATCATTTTTAACCTTGCTTTACTTGTCTTGGCAGGCTGGGCTGGGCATAAGTGGAAGAAGGGATAGAAAATAATCTGAACAAGTTCAAAACGTATTCCGTTTTTTTAGGACATGAAAAATTTTAGAAATTGATTCTTTCTTAAATTTGAATTTCACTAGTAGTGTAAAGATGATTTTTTCTCTGAATAAAATCTGAATTTTCTCTGATACAATCTCAAATGTCAAGGTTCAATAATTGTTGCTTCAGTAGGTGATGAGGGTCTAGATTAAAATAATCAAGAAGCATTGAAACATTACGTTGGAGAACTTAAGGGGGAGGATTATTCACATATAGATGGGAAAGTTATGGTTATTTCTGCTGGATAAGAAATGATATTGATGGCACTCAAATTATATTATTAAATATTACGAATTTTGTTCAAGATAGTGTAAAATAGATTTATACTAGTTTCTAAAAATTTAATTTACATTACAAACTGATGTATTGAGACTATTCTTTGTCAGAAATACGGAGCATTGCAGGTAGTTCTCTAAAATTTTTTGAGGTGATAGAATGTATAAGATATTAGTTGTAGATGACGATTTTGAAATTTTGAAATTGATGCGAACTATTTTAGAGATGAAAAACTATCAGGTAACGACGTATCAAGAAGTGACTGCACCAATCAATATTAATAATTTCAAAGGATTTGATTTGATTTTATTAGATGTAATGATGCCTAATATAGATGGTATGCAAATTTGTAAGCAGATTAGAAATAAAGTAAGCTCCCCTATTATTTTTGTTAGTGCAAAAGACACCGAAGATGATATAGTATCAGGATTGAATTTAGGAGGAGATGACTATATTACAAAACCTTTCAGCATCAATCAATTAATTGCTAAAGTTGCTGCAAATCTCAAACGAGAAGAACGATACAAACAAGGTGAATTAAGTAATCAAATTGTTCGAGAATTATCCCCAATAACGATTTATTTACAAGAAAAAATTGTTTGTATTAATGGAGATAGTCTTGCTTTTACAAGTAGGGAATATGATATCATAGAGCTATTATCTAGCAATCCAAGAAAAATTTTTACTGTACAAGATATATATGAAAATGTTTATGATGATGATGCTGAAACCCTCTTTCGTTCAATATCTGAGTATATCTATCAAATAAGATTAAAATTCTCATCGTATGGAATTAATCCTATAAAAACAGTTAGAGGTATGGGATACAAGTGGCATGAGTAAGAAGAGTACAATTAGAGGACGCATAATAAGGACTGTTTTAGAACTAGTAACAGGTACGTTACTGAGTATACTTTTATTTTTTATATTTACTTATTTACTTGTTTTTACTGGACAATTAAATGTATACGGCTCTAAAATGGAAATTTCAGTGAGTGATAGCAGCAATTTAAGTGATGTAGTCCAAGCAATGAATAACTCTATATTTGACTATGTTGTATTTAATCGCAAGACGGGTACAATTGAAGAGGGCAACTATCAAAAAAAGGATTTGCCAGCCTATCGAGAAGTTTTTGCTAAAAATGAATCCATAAGTAATGATGCAGTGTATTATGGGTATTACGCTAATTCAGAGATTGTACTTACTGTCAGGCAACCCATGATACCTGAGTTTGTTAATCCGAATTTGCGTCACTTTTCATTTAATCTATTTTCTTATTTATTTTTCTTCGTTATCGAAACAATTTTACTCATTTGGTCACTTACAAGATTAATAAAAGAATTTTCAAATAATTTTCTCCTCATACAAAAAAAGACTTTAAACATGGGACAGTTAACATTTAAAGATAAAAACATTCCTGCTCAAATACAAGAGTTCGATGAAATTCTTTCTGTATTATATCAAAAGGACGACGAGTTAACTAATTTACTCAAATCAGAGAGAAGGGAGAAGGAAGATTTATCTTTTCAAGTTGGTGCATTAGCTCATGATGTAAAAACTCCTTTAACAGTACTAAAGGGAAATTTAGAGTTGCTTGAATTAACTAACTTGACTGTTCAACAGAAGGAATACACTCAGTCAATGAATAACAGTATAGTAGTTTTTGAAAGATACTTTAGTTCAATGATTGATTATTCAAGATTACTAATTGAAGATAAAGATTATGGAGAACAGATACATTTATCCGAATTTTTAAGTGAGCTGTCAGTAGAAGCGAAATCTGTAATGAATAATGCAAAGGTTGATTTCAAAATTATTAATACTACAAAATTAATATTTTTTAAGGGAAATCGCTTTAATTTAAATCGGGCATTAATTAACATTTTAGCAAATGCAGCAAGATATAGTTCTGGAGAAAAAAAAGTTACGCTTACTATCATTGAGGAAACAGAGTATATTAATTTTGTAGTGTGGAATAATGGTCTGCCTTTTACTGAACAGTCTTTATTAAATGCAGATAAGTTATTTTATACTGAGAATAAAGGTAGGAATAATACGCACTATGGTTTAGGGTTAGCATTTGCTAAACAAGTTGCAACTAGACATTTAGGAGAATTGTTTTTATCAAATCCAGATAGAGGTGGCGCTCAAGTGACGTTGCTTATTAAAAAATAATTCTGTAAGGATATATTAGATAGCTTCCATATAATAGTTATGTATAAAAATAGATGGTTTTCTAAATTGAGGACTGTCTATTTTTTTAATTTTGTAAAATTGGAAATTCTGAACAAATTTTGAAAAATAAAGTATAACATACAAGTATAAAACAAGGAGGAATTATAGTTATGAATATACAAGTTCAAAAACTTAGAAAATCATATAAGGATAGAGAAGTACTTAAAAATATTTCTTTTGAAATAAAAGAGGGGAGTATTTGTGGATTATTAGGTATTAATGGTGCAGGAAAATCAACAATTATGAAAATTATTTTTGGTCTTGAAAATGCTGATAGTGGTACGGTTATTTTTAATGGGAAAAAAAATGCGGGTATATATGAGATTGGAGCGCTTATTGAAACTCCAGCTATCTACATGAACTTATCTGCTTATGATAACTTAAAAACAAGAGCATTGTTATATGACATTTCTGACGAACGAATTAATGAAGTATTAAACTTGATTGGGCTATCTAATACGGGAAAGAAAAAAGCAGGGAGCTTTTCTTTAGGTATGAAACAACGTTTGGGATTAGGTATGGCAATAATTACTAGTCCAGATTTGCTCATTTTAGATGAACCTACCAATGGATTGGATCCAGATGGTATAAAGGAATTGTTGAATTTAATGATTTCTTTAAAGAAATCAGGAATGACAATTCTTTTATCTAGCCATCAACTGTATGAAGTTAGTAAAGTGGCAGATAAAGTTGTTATTTTACATGATGGTCAAATTTTTTACGATAGTTCGAATGTTCAAAGTGATGATTTAGAATCTTTATTTATAAGAATTGTTCATGGAGGTGACGCAATATGATAAAAATATTTAAATCAGAATGGTTAAAACAGCGAAAAAATACATCCAAAAAATTCTTGATAATAGCTCCTGGATTGTCGATTTTAATAGCTGTATTACTTGTTGGACCGAGTATTCTAGAAAGTTTTTCAATATATTGGTGGGAAGCCGTCTTTTTGTACACGCTTATTGGATTGTTATTTTTATATGATTATAAAGCAGAAGAAGCTGCAGGAAACTTCCAGAATATATACTTTCGAAATGATAGCATAAAAATATATATCGTAAAGATACTTTTAAAATTAAAAGATTTACTCATTTCGAACGTATGGTTTTTAGCTATATTATTATTTACAAGTAATTTTTTGTATGGCGACTTAATATCATTGAATATAATTGGTGACTTAATTTGTTTAGTACTTATTTCGATAACATCCATATGGGTATTGCCACTCTTGTATCTATTTTCGAAACGGATCAACCCCTATATCTTAGTATCTATTAACTCCTTGATTTGTTTTTTGGTTGCACCTTTTATCGCTCAAAGTAGCTTTTGGTTCTTCTTTCCTTTTACATATCATTATAAAATTGCTTATAGTCTTATGTATATAAAACCGTCAGGAGATTTAGATTTAACAAATCATGTAACAGACGTTAAAATGGTAGTATTTACCGTATTTCTATCATTGATTCTATTTATTGTTTCTTTGTTAATGTTAAATTGGAGGTTAAGTAATGATCCAATTGCTAAAAAGTGAAATGATTAAATTTAAAGATTCGTATCAACTATACATTATTTTGATTTTGTCTACTATACAACTATTGACAATTCCAATTTACATATTATCTGTAAATAACACGATTGTATTGGAAAATATTATCTTTTTACCCATGTTAGGCTATTGTATGATAACTACGATAATCACTTTATTAGTATCTGAACAAGAAATCAATGCTAATAATTATCAGAATATTAAAGGCTCGAGAAATACAGCCAGTATATGGGGAGCGAAAATTTTTGTGTTAGATTTACTATTATCTTTACTCACTATTCCTTTATGGGTAGTTGTAGGTATAGAGTTAGAACACTTTTCATATTATTTTTACGTAGGAATAGTTAGTTGGTTATTACTAATATTGCTAAATCATTTCCACATGCTATTGACATTGTTTATTGCGAAAGGTGGCAATTTACTTATTGCTGTTGTAGAAAGTTTATTTATATTATTTGCAACAAATAAAGTTTTTCTTAATATTTTTTGGATTCCAGTAATTTTGCCAGTTAATATAATTTTAGAAAATAATTTTAGAAGCACAACCTATTTATTGGCTTTAATTTTTTATGTTGTATTATTGTTTGTTGCTAATTTAGTAGTTGTAAGCAGAAAAGGTGTTTAATTATATACTATGATTGAAATGAAGGGAGTGTTAAATTTTTGGATGGAAGTTTGGGAATTGTTTTGACTTTACTTCATATCCAAAATAAGTCTGTAAAGACATATTGGAGAGAGGCGTTATTGATTTTTGATAATTTAACTATAGAAAATTAGGAGGAGAACTATGAAATTCAAAAAGATCTATCTTTCCGTAATTTTTTTCTTAAGTTTACTTGGATTGACTGGATGCACATATGAGAAGTATGATGTTAAATTTCTCGACTCAAGTTATAATCGATTTGATTATAAAGGAGAGCATTATGGTGTAACTAATCAATTAATTTTATATGAAGATATTGAAAGTAAAGTAAGCAATCATTATGATATTTATGAAATATCTTACGATGATTCCAATGATGAAATAAAGAATGATTTGTTGGAGATTGGTGACTTATATCAAACCAAGAATAGAGAATTTGCCATAAAAATTGATAGTACTTTCTATAAATGTAAACTACTTGATAATATTTCTAAAGAAGAACTTATAAAAGTTTCTGACTTATTTAATGTTCGCTTAGTAGGAGAATTTGCTATCAATGAGCAAGAAGCCAGAGAGTTGAAGATAGGGGAACAATTATTTACAATTACTGAAGAAATTATTCCAAAAGAAGAGCTTAGTGCTACAGTTGCTAACTTAGATAATCAAGTGAAGTCAGTCACTAGATTATCAGGGGAGCACGAAAGTTGGAAATATGGAGAAATTTGTTCTTTAAAAAATCAGTCTATCCACGAGAAAGTAGCAGTTAAATTGAATGGAGAATATCATTTGGCTTTCTTAAGAAGTTAAACTGGGCAAAAAGTCTTTAAAAGAAAAAACGCCAAATAATAGAGCAACTACATTGTAGCTTAAAAACATGATTAAACCGCTATTCTTAGGAGTAGCGGTTTTTCTTTTTGTTCTAAAAGGGGCAAAAAAGGGGGCGAGTAAGTAATTTTCCAACTGTTTAATTCAAGCTAAAAATCCCCAATCGAAGCGATTGAGGATTAAGCAAATGAATCTTAAACAATACCTTGGGCAATCATAGCGTTTGCTACATTTTCAAAGGCAGCAATGTTAGCTCCTGCAAGGTAGTCTTTATCAAGACCATATGTTTCTGAAGTTGTTTTAGCTGTGTTGAAGATGTTTGTCATGATGTCTTTGAGACGTCCATCAACTTCTTCACGAGTCCATGAGAGGCGAAGACTGTTTTGGCTCATTTCAAGGGCTGAAACGGCTACACCACCAGCGTTGGCAGCTTTTGCAGGTCCGTAGAAGATACCATTTTCTTTGTAAACTTTGATGGCATCAAGGTCGCTCGGCATGTTGGCACCTTCAGATACACAGATAACTCCTTGAGCAACCAAACGTTTAGCTGCTTCACCGTTGATTTCGTTTTGAGTAGCACATGGAAGCGCAATGTCATAGTTTCCAGCGTAAGTCCATACAGAACCTTCGTGGTAGCTTGCAGTTGCTTTTTCAGCAGCATACTCAGTCAAACGAGCACGACGTTTTTCTTTAACATCTACTAAAAGATCGAAGTCGATACCATTTTCATCGATGACATAACCATTTGAGTCAGAAACAGAGATAACAGTTGCACCGAGTTCAGTCGCTTTTTGAAGAGCGTATTGGGCTACGTTACCTGAACCTGAAATAACCACTTTCTTACCAGCAAAGCTGTTGCCGTTAGCTTTAAGCATTTCTTCAGTGTAGTAAACCAAACCGTAACCAGTTGCTTCTGGACGAATCAAGCTACCACCAAATCCAAGAGGTTTACCAGTCAAGACACCAGCATCAAATTGGTTGAGGCGTTTGTATTGTCCGTAAAGGTAACCAATCTCACGTCCACCTACACCAATATCACCAGCAGGTACGTCAAGTGATGGTCCGATGTGTTTTTGCAATTCAGTCATGAAGCTTTGGCAGAAGCGCATCACCTCAGCATCTGTTTTACCTTTAGGATCGAAGTCTGATCCACCTTTACCTCCACCGATTGGAAGTCCAGTCAAGACGTTTTTAAAGATTTGTTCAAATCCGAGGAATTTCAAAATCCCTTGGTTAACAGTTGGGTGGAAACGAAGTCCGCCTTTGTATGGTCCAACAGCTGAGTTGAATTGAACACGGTAACCACGGTTTACTTGAATGTTTCCATTACGGTCAACCCAAGGAACACGGAAAGAAATCACGCGCTCTGGCTCAGTGATACGTGCCAAGATATTTTCTTCGATATACTCAGGGTGTTTTTCAAATACAGGTTCCAAAGTGTTGAAAAATTCTTCAACAGCTTGGAGGAATTCAGCCTCGTGCCCGTTACGAGCTTTTACAGTTTCAAACACGCTTTGGATATATTCTTTAGCAGATGTCATATCGTTCTCCTTAAATTCTAATTTAATTATGTGTGTCATTATATCAGAATTTTTTTTAGCTGTAAAGAGAAAAACAAAAATTTTCTAAAAATTCTATCAATTTAGTTCCAGATTTTTCTTTATTCATAAAATACGAACCTTTTTCTTTGAAATATCTTTCTCAAAGAGAAAATGTGAAAATATGGTATAATATTAGCAATAAAAGGAATCTGGAGGATCAGAATCATGGTATCAACGAAAACACAAATTGCTGGTTTTGAGTTTGACAATTGCTTGATGAATGCAGCAGGTGTGGCTTGTATGACGATAGCAGAGTTAGAAGGCGTTAAAAACTCAGCAGCAGGAACCTTTGTCACGAAGACAGCGACCTTGGACTTTCGTCAGGGAAATCCTGAGCCACGCTATCAAGATATTCCACTTGGTTCTATCAACTCTATGGGATTACCGAATAATGGCTTAGACTATTATTTGGACTATCTTTTGGATTCGCAGGAAAAAGAGCCGAATCGAACTTTCTTCTTATCTCTGGTCGGCATGTCTCCGGAAGAAACCCATACTATTTTGAAAAAAGTCCAAGAGAGTGAGTTTCGTGGTCTTACTGAGCTAAATCTTTCCTGCCCAAATGTTCCAGGAAAACCTCAGATTGCCTATGATTTTGAGACAACAGACCGGATTTTGTCAGAAGTATTTGCCTACTTTACCAAACCTCTTGGAATTAAATTGCCACCATATTTTGATATTGTTCACTTTGACCAAGCGGCAGCTATTTTCAACAAATATCCGCTCAAGTTTGTCAACTGCGTTAACTCTATCGGGAACGGCCTTTATATAGAAGATGAGTCGGTCGTGATTCGTCCTAAAAATGGTTTTGGTGGGATTGGTGGAGAGTATATCAAGCCGACTGCTCTAGCCAATGTTCACGCCTTCTACCAACGCTTAAATCCTCAAATCCAAATCATCGGAACAGGTGGCGTTCTGACTGGTAGAGATGCCTTTGAACATATCCTCTGTGGAGCTAGTATGGTGCAGGTGGGAACCACCCTTCACAAAGAAGGTGTCGGTGCCTTCAAACGTATTACCAATGAACTAAAAGCAATCATGGCGGAAAAAGGGTACGAGAGCCTAAAAGATTTCCGTGGAAAATTGCGCTATATTGACTAAATTAAATCAAAAAATCATAAGAAAGGAGAGAAGATGCTAGCCATTGAAGAGAGTCAAAAACTGACTCTAGTAAATTTACCGAGCCTGATCCTGTTTACAGGGACAGATCAGGGTCAGTTTGAAGTGATGAAGAGTCAAGTGTTGAAACAGATTGGTTATGATTCTGCCGACCTCAACTTTGCCTACTTTGATATGAAAGAAGTGGTCTACAAGGATGTGGAACTGGAGTTGGTCAGCCTTCCTTTCTTTGCGGATGAGAAAATCGTGATATTAGACCATTTTGTCGATATCACAACAGCCAAGAAACGCTTTTTAACAGATGATGAGCTCAAGTCGTTTGAAGAATACCTTGATAACCCTTCGCCAACAACCAAGTTGTTGATCTTTGCTGAAGGAAAGCTGGATAGCAAAAGACGGTTGGTTAAATTACTGAAGCGTGATGCCAAGGTTTTTGATGCAGTAGAAGCCAAAGAACAAGAATTGCGCCAGTATTTCCAAAAATGGAGCCAGGAACAAGGTCTGCAGTTTGTGGGGCAATCCTTTGAAAATCTACTTATCAAATCTGGTTTTCAATTTAGCGAAATCCAGAAAAATCTGCTCTTTTTACAGTCCTATAAGGCGGATTCTGTTATCGAGGAAGAAGATATTATCAATGCTATTCCCAAGACTTTACAGGACAATATTTTTGATTTAACTCAGTTTATTCTGACTAAAAAGCTGGACCAGGCGCGCGACTTAGTTAGAGACTTGACCTTGCAAGGGGAAGACGAAATCAAGCTCATAGCTGTCATGTTAGGACAATTTCGGACTTTTACTCAGGTGAAAATTTTGTCGGAGTCTGGCCAAACAGAATCGCAGATTGCAAGTAGTCTAGGTAGTTACCTAGGACGCACTCCCAATCCCTATCAAATCAAGTTTGCGCTGAGAGATTCGCGAGGACTTTCCTTGAGCTTTCTGAAGCAAGCTATTTCCTATTTGATTGAGACTGACTATCAGATTAAGACAGGTCTTTATGAAAAAGGTTTCCTTTTTGAAAAGGCACTCCTACAGATTGCTAGTCAGGTAAATTGATATTGTTTTTGAAACTACAACCCGCGTCAAGATTATCTTGTCGTGGGTTTCTTAGTGATTTCCTTATCTATAAGCAAAAAACTTGAAAAAAGTGAATGTTTGCGTTATCATTTTCATATAGAAAGAAAAAGAGGTATTACAGATGGCTATTATCTTACCAGATCTTCCATATGCATACGACGCTTTGGAACCATACATCGATGCGGAAACAATGCACTTGCACCATGACAAACACCATCAAACTTATGTCAACAATGCTAATGCAGCTCTTGAAAAACACCCTGAAATTGGTGAAGACCTTGAAGCCTTGCTTGCTGATGTAGAATCTATCCCAGCTGATATCCGTCAAGCACTTATCAACAATGGTGGTGGACACTTGAACCACGCTCTTTTCTGGGAATTGATGACTCCTGAAAAAACAGCTCCATCAGCAGAACTTGCAGCAGCAATCGATGCAACATTTGGTTCATTTGAAGAATTCCAAGCAGCCTTCACTGCAGCGGCAACAACTCGTTTCGGTTCTGGATGGGCATGGTTGGTTGTCAACAAAGAAGGTAAACTTGAAGTGACTTCAACAGCAAACCAAGACACACCAATCTCAGAAGGTAAAAAACCAATCTTGGGCTTGGACGTTTGGGAACATGCTTACTACGTGAAATACCGCAACGTGCGTCCTGACTACATCAAAGCTTTCTTCTCAGTGATCAACTGGAACAAAGTAGATGAATTGTACGCAGCTGCTAAATAATGGTATATGGAGGGAAGAATTGTTCTTCTCTTTTTTAGGTTATATGATTCTGGTCTGACGAAATCGTCAGACTTTTTTCATTTTTATGAGAAACGTGCTAACTGCTAGAAATTATGGTAGAATAAAGTATTAAGTAATCGTGGAAAAAGGATATCTATGCGAAAAGAAATTGCACCTGAATTATACAACTATAACAAGTTTCCTGGTCCTGAGTTCCATTTGCATGGGGACAAGGTCGAAACGGAAGGGATAACTTTTTCCTTGGTTGAAAATATCAAGGATGCCTTTGATGTGACGGCTTTTAATCAGCGTTTTTCAGAAGTCTTAACCAAGTTTGATTATATCGTGGGAGACTGGAGCAACGAACAGCTTCGCCTACGAGGTTTTTACAAGGATGACCGAACAGAAGAAAATCTGGAAAAAATCAGTCGTTTACAAGACTATCTTTTAGAGTATTGTAGTTATGGTTGTGCCTATTTTGTCCTAGAAAATGAAGCCCCTAAACGAGCATCATTTGACAAGAAAATGCGTAAGAAGGAAGAAGAGACGCCTTCTAGAAAAGGAAAGAAACCGACTCAAACCAAACGAAAACCGAATGCAGATAAGAAAAATAGACGTCGTCAGAAAGACCAGCATTCTCAGAAAGAGGATAAGGGACAACGTCATTTTGTCATTCGTCAGAAGTGAGTAGAGAATAAGGAGAAGAAATGAAACCGTCAATTTATAGTTTAACACGTCAAACCATGCAGGAATGGGTTTTGGAGCTGGGAGAAAAGAAATTCCGTGCAGATCAAATCTGGGAATGGCTTTACCGTAAACGTGTCCAGTCATTTGAAGAAATGACCAACCTTTCCAAGGATTTGATTGCTAAGCTTAATGACCAGTTTGTGGTCAATCCCTTGAAACAACGTATCGTTCAAGAGTCTGCTGATGGGACAGTTAAATATCTTTTTGAATTGCCAGATGGTATGTTGATTGAGACAGTACTCATGCGTCAACACTATGGTTTGTCAGTATGTGTGACCACTCAGGTCGGCTGTAATATCGGTTGTACCTTCTGTGCTTCTGGTTTGATTAAGAAACAACGTGACCTCAACAACGGTGAAATCGTAGCGCAAATCATGCTGGTTCAGAAATACTTTGATGAGCGTGGTCAGGACGAACGCGTCAGCCATATCGTTGTCATGGGGATTGGTGAACCATTTGATAACTACAACAATGTCTTGAATTTCGTTCGTACTATCAATGATGACAAGGGAATGGCCATCGGTGCTCGTCACATTACGGTTTCAACCTCAGGTTTGGCCCATAAAATTCGTGATTTTGCTAATGAAGGTGTTCAGGTCAATCTTGCCGTTTCCCTTCATGCACCTAATAATGAACTGCGCTCAAGTATCATGAAGATTAACCGTGCCTTTCCGATTGAAAAACTCTTTGCTGCTATTGAGTACTACATTGAAACAACCAATCGCCGTGTGACCTTTGAGTATATCATGCTCAATGAAGTTAATGATGGTGTAGAACAAGCCTTGGAATTGGCTGAATTGCTCAAGAATATCAAGAAATTGTCTTATGTAAACTTGATTCCTTATAACCCAGTTAGTGAGCATGACCAATATAGCCGTAGTCCTAAAGAGCGCGTCCTGGCCTTCTATGATACGCTTAAGAAAAAAGGGGTTAACTGTGTTGTTCGTCAAGAGCACGGAACAGATATTGATGCAGCTTGTGGACAATTGCGTTCCAATACAATGAAACGTGACCGCCAGAAAGCAGTCGCAGCAGTCAATCCTTAATGATGAAGAAGAGTTATAATCATGTTTTGGTCTGGGGAGTCATTTTCTATAGTATTTGTATCGTTTACTTTTGCTTTACTCCTCAAGAACAATCTCCCGTGGGGATGGAAACTCCAGGTATTCAGCATCTTGGACGCCTGGTTTTTCTTTTGACTCCTTTCAATTCTCTCTGGAAACTGGGCGAAGTGAGTGACATAGGACAATTATGTTGGATTTTTCTACAAAATATCCTTAATGTCTTCTTGCTTTTTCCTCTGATTTTCCAACTCCTTTATCTCCTTCCAAACTTGCGGAAAACAAAAAAGGTCCTTCTTTTTAGTTTTCTAGTGAGTTTTGGAATCGAGTGTACGCAGTTAGTCTTGGACTTTTTCTTTGATTTTAATCGCGTCTTTGAGATTGATGATTTGTGGACCAATACCTTGGGTGGCTATCTGGCTTGGCTCCTCTATAAACGATTACATAACAACAAGATAAGGAATTAATATGAGTATTTTAGAAGTTAAAAATCTGAGTCACGGTTTTGGTGACCGTGCAATTTTTGAAGATGTGTCCTTCCGTCTCCTCAAGGGAGAACATATCGGCCTGGTCGGTGCCAATGGTGAAGGAAAATCAACCTTTATGAGTATTGTGACTGGTAAAATGCTGCCAGATGAAGGAAAGGTAGAGTGGTCCAAATATGTAACGGCTGGTTACTTGGATCAGCACTCTGTCCTTGCTGAAGGGCAGTCGGTGCGCGATGTTCTCCGTACTGCTTTTGATGAGCTTTTCAAAGCAGAAGCCCGTATCAATGACCTCTATATGGAAATGGCTGCAGACGGAGCAGATGTTGATGCTCTCATGGAAGAAGTGGGAGAACTCCAAGACCGTTTGGAGAGTCGTGATTTCTATACCTTGGATGCTAAGATTGACGAAGTAGCGCGTGCCCTTGGTGTCATGGACTTTGGCATGGATACAGATGTAACCTCTTTGTCAGGTGGGCAAAGAACCAAGGTGCTTTTGGCAAAACTTCTCCTTGAAAAGCCTGATATCTTACTTTTGGATGAGCCGACCAACTACTTGGATGCTGAGCATATTGATTGGCTCAAGCGCTATCTCCAAAATTATGAGAATGCCTTTGTTCTTATTTCACACGATATTCCCTTCCTGAACGACGTGATTAATATTGTCTACCATGTGGAAAATCAACAGCTGACGCGTTATTCTGGTGACTACTACCAGTTCCAAGAAGTCTATGCTATGAAGAAATCTCAGCTAGAGGCAGCCTACGAACGTCAGCAAAAAGAAATTGCGGATCTCAAGGACTTCGTCGCTCGAAACAAAGCGCGTGTTGCAACACGAAACATGGCCATGTCTCGTCAGAAGAAATTGGATAAGATGGATATTATCGAACTGCAAAGTGAGAAACCAAAGCCATCCTTTGATTTTAAACCAGCTCGTACACCAGGTCGCTTTATTTTCCAAGCTAAGGATTTACAGATTGGTTACGACCGTCCACTTACCAAGCCCTTAAACCTTACCTTTGAACGCAATCAAAAGGTTGCTATTATCGGGGCAAATGGTATCGGGAAAACAACTCTTTTGAAGTCTCTCTTGGGAATTATCCCGCCAATCGCTGGGGAAGTGGAACGCGGTGACTACCTAGAACTTGGTTATTTTGAACAGGAAGTAGAAGGCAGTAATCGCCAAACTCCTCTTGAAGCTGTCTGGAATGCCTTTCCTGCACTTAACCAAGCAGAAGTTCGTGCAGCCCTTGCCCGTTGTGGTTTGACAACCAAGCATATCGAAAGTCAAATTCAGGTTTTGTCAGGTGGGGAACAAGCCAAGGTGCGTTTCTGTCTCTTGATGAATCGTGAAAACAATGTTTTAGTGCTGGACGAGCCGACCAACCACTTGGATGTGGATGCCAAGGATGAACTCAAACGTGCTCTCAAAGAATACAAGGGATCTATCCTTATGGTCTGCCACGAACCAGACTTCTATGAAGGCTGGATGGACCAAATCTGGGATTTTAATAATTTAACTTAAGAATGAGAGTAAAAGAAATACAGTACTGAATGTGGATACTGTATTTTTTGGTTTTTAAGATTTAAAATCGTAGTCTTTCACCACTTCGATGCTATCGATAGTAATAGCAGTCGTTGGCTTGTCTTTTTCATCTTTTTCGGCTTTAGCAATTTTATCTACAACATCCATACCGTCAATCACTTGGCCAAAGACTGGGTGTTTGCCATCTAGACTAGGGTTTCCCCCTTCTTTATAGGCTTCGATGATTTTCTTTGGATACTTACTTGTAGGGAGTTTAGCAGAGGTATCTGTAGAGTTTTGGTTGATGAAGAATTGGCTACCATTGGTGTTTGGTTGACCAGTATTAGCCATAGAAAGAGCACCACGGATGTTATAGAGATAAGGAGTGATTTCGTTCTTGAAACCAGTTCCCTGATCTTTGGTCTTATCCTTGTCATGCCAGATAGACTGACCACCTGTACCATCTCCCTTTGGATCTCCAGTTTGGACCATAAAGCCATCGATGACACGGTGGAAGGTAATGCCGTTATAGTAGCCTTCCTTCGCATGAGTGAGAAAGTTTTCAACCGCTAGAGGAGCGAGTTTAGGGAAGAGCTTAATGCGGATATCACCTTGGCTTGTGTGGAGAATCACTTCGGCTTCATCTTCAGCAACTTCCTTAGAAAGTTGCGGGAAATTGGCATTCTCGTTTGTTAAAGCATCGTTTAAGTCCTTGGCAGATTGGGCAGCTACTTTGGAACTTTCTTCAGCAGCAAGACTAGAATCAACATAGTCATCACCACGCAGACTGCGTTGGATGTTGCTACATCCAGCTAGGGCTACAGTGGATAGTAAAAGAAGGGTTGCTAGTTTTTTCATTCTGTTCCTCTCAAAAATTCATTTCTACCATTGTACCCTAAAAGGAAGGGGATTTCAAATATTAGTGAAAATATAGTTTAAGAGGAGCCAACCAGAAAATCCCTTGATTAGAGATTCTTCTTTGGATGGCGGTCAACAATGTCCTGGTTTTGTTCCAGGATTTCCTCTCCCTTTGGAGTCAATTTGTAGCCACGAATCGAAAAGTTACTTGCCAATTCCTCTTCTGAAAAGTTGTTATGAAGGGCTTGGTCCAGATCTATAGCCTTCATTTTAGACAGTCCTGTGATTCCCTTGCTTTTCAGGATATTCTATTTCATGGTAGCATTCAGATGATCAAGTGAATCAAAGGCTGTTTCGATGACAGCATAATCTTTTTCCACCAGAGTTTTTAGATGTTTAGGGGCATCAATACCATAAGTGTATTCAAAGTATTTTGGAAACCAGGTTTCGGTGGTAAAAGTACCAAACTGGATTCTCCATAGTAGAATGATATCACCTGCAAGCAAATCATCTGCTAATAAGTCCATATTTCGTTTGGGAACGGGCTTAGGATTTAGGAACCAAGCATCCAAATCTCGTTCAGGCGATATGAAGGGTTTGAGTTGATGGTCTTTATAAAATGTTTCTAAAATAGTATTCACTGATAGCCTCTTTCAAACATTTATTTCCTACTTCTAACAAATTTCTAAATGGTTTAAGAATTTTATAGTCTGTCAAGTTTTTTTCTTGACACCTGCCAGAAATCTGCTATAATAGAACATGTGCTAAATAGCTCAGCTATTTCACCGAAATAAAAAATAAGAAAAGAGACTTTAAAAATGGCAGTTAAAATCCGTTTGACTCGTATGGGTTCTAAGAAAAAACCTTTCTACCGTATCAACGTAGCAGATTCACGTTCACCACGTGACGGACGTTTCATCGAAACAGTTGGAACTTACAACCCACTTGTTGCTGAAAACCAAGTAACTTTGAAAGAAGACCGCGTTCTTGCATGGTTGGCTGATGGAGCTCAACCTTCAGATACTGTTCGCAACATCCTTTCAAAAGAAGGCGTATTGAAAAAATTCCACGATTCTAAATTCTCAAAATAAGTTTAAAGTAGGTTGACAGATGGATACGATTGAAAATCTCATTATTGCGATTGTGAAACCCTTGATTTCACAACCAGATGCCTTAACTATCAAGATTGAAGATACACCAGAGTTTTTGGAATATCATTTGGATCTTGATCAAAGCGATGTGGGTCGTGTAATCGGTCGTAAGGGTCGCACTATTTCTGCGATAAGAACGATTGTCTACTCTGTCCCAACTGAAGACAAAAAAGTAAGAATCGTTATTGACGAAAAATAAGAAGAGCGAGACGAATGTCTCGCTTTTTTTGCAAGGAGCAGGATATGAAGGATTTAACGTTTAGACAATTACAAGACTACCTACTGGAACATTACCAGCAGTCTCGGACTGAGGAATGTCTCTTTATGAAGTTAGTGGAGGAAGTCGGAGAAGTAGCTGAAGTTTTGAATGGGCGCTCTGGTCGAAAAGAGGGAGTTCAAGATTCGAACGAGGAACTAGCAAAAGAACTGGCTGATATCATTCACTATACAGTTGCTATCGCAGCTATTAATGATATTGACTTTACCAAGACTATTTTTGAAAAAGACAAAAAGGCAGCAATCAAGTATCAGCATGAACAAGATTTGGAAGGATTTTTGAAAGGAAAGGAGAGTTGATGTCCTCTTCCTTCAACTTGTGAAAATCCATAGAACGTGATAAAATAAAGGATAAGGATTTTTAATAATTCATTATATAGAATGAGTGGATTTCTTTATGAAGAGGTTTGAAGTATCTACAGAAATTGGTAGTCTCTCTGTTACTTATCAAAAGCAAAAGAAAGTGCTATTTTGTCTAAACGGAGCAGGTTTGCTACCAAGTTATGACAATTTTTCACTTATACTTGAAAAACTTCCTCCTACAATTGGTTATTTGACTATTGATTTTCCGAACACAGGTAGGAGTCCGATTCATGACCAAGCTGGAAAAAATCTAGATAATCTTGCAGATGCAGTTTATGAAGTACTTGAAGAATTGGCGATTTTTGAATATATACTTTGTGTACATAGTTTGAGTGGAATTTTAGCTTGCAAATTGCTCAACAAACCAATTAAGTGTCAGGCTTTACTAGCAATTGAACCGACAACTAAAAACGTCATGTTTGCTGATTTTTCAGAAAATCCTTATCCAGAAATGGAAGAGCAGATGAGGCTGATTGACGAGTGTGGTCCTGAACTTTATTTTAAGAACTTAACTCAAGCAACATTTAGCCCTGAAACGAATAAAGAAATCTGGGAAATAATGCAAGGAAAAGGCTTAGAGTTGGAAAATCAAGATCCAGAGTTTCAGATATCTGGAGAGATTACTGAGGAAGATTTTGAAAATGTATCAATACCAGATTGTATCCCTGTATTTATTTTCTGTCAGACTTATAGAGAAAAAGAGTACAGAGAATCAGAATATTGGACTTCCAATACTAAACTCATTTTAGGAGGGAATCACCATTATTTACAATGGTCAGAATCAGAAAAAATTGCGACTATTATTCAAAAGTTGTCAGAATAAGATGGAAAGAAGGAGAGTACAGGAGACAAGATGAACTACTTTAATGTTGGGAAAATCGTCAATACGCAGGGCTTGCAGGGTGAGATGCGAGTCTTGTCTGTGACGGATTTTGCAGAAGAACGGTTTAAAAAAGGGGCTAAGCTGGCTTTGTTTGATGAAAAAGATCAGTTTGTTCAAACAGTGACCATCGCTAGCCACCGTAAACAGAAGAACTTTGACATTATTAAATTCAAAGATATGTACCATATCAATGCTATCGAAAAGTACAAGGGATACAGTCTCAAGGTTGCTGAGGAAGATTTAAACGATTTAGATGATGGTGAATTCTACTATCACGAGATTATCGGTTTGGAAGTCTATGAGGGTGATAACTTGATTGGAACCATCAAAGAAATCCTGCAACCAGGTGCCAACGATGTCTGGGTGGTCAAGCGAAAAGGTAAGCGTGACTTGCTCTTGCCTTATATCCCACCAGTGGTTCTCAATGTTGATATTCCAAATAAACGGGTCGATGTAGAAATCTTAGAAGGGTTAGACGATGAAGATTGATATTTTAACCCTCTTTCCAGAGATGTTTTCTCCACTGGAGCACTCAATCGTCGGAAAGGCTCGAGAAAAGGGGCTCTTGGATATCCAGTATCATAATTTTCGAGAAAATGCTGAAAAGGCCCGTCACGTCGATGATGAGCCCTACGGAGGCGGTCAGGGTATGTTGCTCCGAGCCCAACCCATTTTCGATGCCTTTGATGCTATTGAAAAGAAAAATCCGCGCGTCATTCTCCTAGACCCAGCTGGCAAGCAGTTTGATCAGGCTTATGCTGAGGATTTGGCTCAAGAGGAAGAGCTAATCTTTATCTGTGGGCACTATGAGGGTTATGATGAGCGTATTAAGACCTTGGTGACAGATGAGATTTCCCTGGGCGACTATGTCTTAACTGGTGGAGAATTGGCGGCCATGACCATGATTGATGCGACGGTTCGCCTGATTCCAGAAGTGATTGGCAAGGAGTCTAGCCACCAAGATGATAGTTTTTCTTCTGGGCTTCTCGAGTATCCTCAGTACACACGTCCCTATGATTATCGAGGTATGGTTGTGCCAGATGTACTGATGAGTGGACACCATGAGAAGATTCGTCAGTGGCGCCTGCATGAGAGTTTGAAGAAAACCTACGAGCGCAGACCAGATTTGTTAGAAAATTATCAACTTACAGCAGAAGAAGAAAAAATGCTGGCAGAAATCAAAGAAAACAAAGAATAAAGGAGAAACCTATGCAAGTAATCAAACGTGATGGAGAAATTGCTGAATTTAATCCAGATAAGATTTACCAAGCTATCTTAAAGGCAGCCCAGACTGTCTATGTATTGACAGATGATTTACGTCAAAACCTTGCACAAGTCACTAAGAAAGTGGTTTTGGATTTGGAAGAAGCCAAGGTGGAACGTGCTACCATCAGCATGATTCAGTCTATGGTTGAACATCGTTTGCTGGGTGCAGGTTACATTACCATTGCAGAACACTACATTTCCTATCGTCTACAACGTGACTTGGAAAGAAGTGGTTATGGAGATCATATCGCAGTTCATTTACATTTTGAACAAATTCGCTAAGAAAAAAGAGTGGGATGAAGCAACTACATCTCACTCTTTCTTAAATCTATTTTTTTGGGCTGTTTGGACGGTTGAAGGGACAAATCGCAGGCGTTGAATATCGCTTATGCGGATAATACGGGTCACATTTTTGGCAAAATTTTTCACGATAATTTGCTGACGTTGCTGATCGTATTTGATGATGTCACCTGTAAAGCTTGTCTCAGACAAGATAAGGTGAACAGCAGTTTGTTTCTGGATAGCCTCTTCAATAGTGGCTGTAAGGGAGTTGCTTTCAGTATGGTCTGGTTCTTCATGTCCATTTAAAAAGTCATGTATTTTATCTAGAACTTTCTGGAATTTATGTCTCATATTGGCCTCCCTTCCTTTATATCAATATTATATAAAATTTTCCTAAAATCTACAAGATTTTACGAATAAACAAATGAAAGCTAAAAAAGGAGAAGAAAATGGCAGAATTTACATTTGAAATTGAAGAGCACTTGTTGACTCTTTCTGAAAACGAAAAAGGTTGGACCAAGGAAATCAACCGTGTGAGCTTTAATGGTGCTCCTGCAAAGTTTGATATTCGTGCTTGGAGTCCAGATCATACTAAAATGGGTAAAGGGATTACTCTCTCCAATGAAGAATTTCAAACGATGGTGGATGCCTTTAAAGGCAATTAAGTTTTCAAAATGAAAGAAAAGGATATTGAGTCATGACAACTCGATATCCTTTTTTAGTTAGCAAAGTAAGCCTGATTTTTAAGGCGTTGAAGTAATGGACGGCTAATAAAACTAATAGCTAGAAGTTTACCAAGGTCTGGGATAATAAAGGGAATGCCCCCCACAACAAGAGCTTTTTCAAATGCCATTCCAGCTAGGAAATGCAAGCTAAGAATCCCTCCGACAAAGACAAGGGCATCACCCAAGAGGTTTGCAAGAAAAATATTGACAATCCCACTCTTGCTGTTAGTTAGAAAAGAAGTAAGTCCAGAGTAAACGAGATAAAACCAAAGATAGCCTGCAGTAGGGCCAACTAAAGCCTGAAATCCAGCTCCGCCTCCTGCAAAGACAGGAAGACCGATAGCACCTAGAAGAAGATAGAGTCCAACAGAAAGTACAGCCTCCCTCGGTCTAAAGACAGTAGCAATCAAGCCGATTGCAAAGTTTTGCAGAGTGAAGGGGACAGGTCCAATTGGAAGACTGATTTGTGCTAAAACAGCAATGAGAGCAGCCCCAATAGCAGGGATGGCATAAACGTGAGCTTTTTTCAAAATAGTTAACCTCTTTTCTGATGTATAGTAACTATTATACTCGTAGAGGAATTATTGTCAACCAATTTTTTAAAACAAGGTAACAAAAACTGTAACGGCCGATTTGCTGACTGAGTGAGTTGTTTTCATCGATTCCTAAATCATCAAAAAAGAAGCAGACACATTTGTATCAGCTTCTTTTATTATGTGACTTTCAGTCCGTCTCGCTCCGTTAGGTGCGAGACAAAAAAACCACCCGCTATGCGGGTGCGCGTCGAAG